>NZ_JAHDIG010000014.1:53187-73274 GCF_020630935.1 Bernardetia sp. | reverse complement strand
AATCAATAGAAAGCATATAGCTTACATTACCTGATTTAAGAATTGAATTTGTTTTATTGGATAAAGGAGAAGTTCCTCCTGCTGTCAGTTCTGTAAAAGTTCCAGCACCATCATTTCTAAATATGGCAGCATCATCATCTCCTCCTTTTAAAGGGTCAATAATATCATCATCTCCATCTCCGTCATAATCTACTACTATAAAATCATAAGGCTCTGCAAAAGGAGTACCACCACTTACTGCTGGGCTTAGATTAATAGTTGTTGCAGTTTCTTCGTTATAAACTCCACTATCATTTCTCAACAAGTGCCAACCAGAGCCTGTCGAATTTGCTACAATAAAATCAATATCTCCATCTACATCATAATCAATAGAAAGCATATAGCTTACATTACCTGATTTAAGAATTGAATTTGTTTTGTTAGACAAAGGAGATGTTCCTCCTGCTGTCAGTTCTGTGTATTGCGCTTGGATGTTTTGAGAGTAAAAGATAAATACAAAGAGAAATAAAATAAATTTATATCCTATGTTTTTTTTGAAGTTAGTATTTATTATTTTAGATAAGTAGTTTTTAATATCAAGGTGTATCATCTGCCTTGATGTTACAGACTCAAAGAGTGAAATGTTGTTCATAATTTGGTAAAATTGTTTATAAATGAATTATTCACAGGCTTAAATAGAATGTTAGAAAAGTACAATATGTTGATGTTTTCTTGATTACAAAGTAGAAAAATATTGTTGGATAAGCAATAAATATTGACTTACTATACCTAAAATGAGTAAAATTACTGCCTTTATTTTTTGGCTTAAATATTAGATATAGTACAAAGAGTTTGACGAAGAGTCTGTTTGTTTTTTTTAAAAAAAATTTTGTATCAGTTTGAGATGTATTTGTGAAGTATGCAATATTGTAATTGCAAAAATTAGAAGAATAATCTAATAAAATTTAATCAAGAGACTTAACCTATAATAATCAATATTTTGATTAGGGAAATGGGGATAATAGAAAGGTAAGATAAATTGTAAAAAACTTTAACACAAAACTGGACATTGCTTCAAAAATTACTAAAACTGATTTGTGTTATTTAAAAATAGACTCATCCATTTTTACATTTTTTCTTTATATGTTTTATTCAAAATAATACTTTGCTCACAATGTCTTCTATCCATTATGAGTAGTCATTTTTTATGTTGGATACTTCTCTGATTTTCTGTTGGTAAGAAAGCAAGAGTGTTTTTACTGAATTTTTGAATAAGATTGGTTTCTTTAGCTATTCGCTCTATCTCTTTTTGTTGAAGAAGTAACTTATATATCAAGTTATTTTTAGAAGTGATTTTGATAGTATAACCTAATGTTTTGGAAGAAAATAAACTTGTTATTGTATTCATAAAACTATGACGTTTAGATTTATAAATTTCAACATTTTTTATGTTTTCAGCAGACAACGTGTTTTTTTCTGTTTGTTGCTTGTCAAAAAACAAAAAGTTGTTTTCAATTTTAAGTGTACTTTTATATGAGGAAAGACCTGTTCTAATCCAAAGAGACGAGAAATGAAACATATTGGCTGTATTTAAGACATGCCAAAATGGGTCAAAATGGTAAAAATAGTCAAGAATAAAACATAAAATATATGCTGAAAGCGAATAGGGAAGCATTGTCGTAGTAGCTTCACTAATACTAGCATTAACTTTTATTCCATCCAAATCAATCAAATAAGAACGTTCTATTCTAACTGCCTCGTTTGTAGGAACTTCTTGAAGTGTAATATTCTGCTCACAATGCCTTCTCCCCATATACTCCCACGAGTCAGCCAAAAAAGCTGATTTACAACTAGCACAAATCACAACACTGTCCCCTTCCTGCAATATATCTCCAGTAATGGGGTCAATTCTGTTTTGTGATAAAAAGTCGCTGTGTTTTTCTTTTTCTAAGGTGTGTATGGTCATTTTTTATGCTTGATTACTCTTAATTAAAAGCTGAGGATAAGATATAGCCTCTATCAAATCTATTTAAAAGATTAGTTTTATTTCCTATAGTATTTAACTCTTCTTTAGTCAGTAGAAATTTAAGTTTTGTTTTGTCTTTTAGAAAAAATACTAATGTATAAATTTTATCATCTTCTAGCTGTATTTTTTTATAAAACCAATACTTTTTAGATTTGTAATAGTTAATAAAATCTATTGAATCAATTGAATCAATTGGAATATTATTTTCCCATTCTTTATCATTGAGAGATAATGATAGTTTTTTACTTTGTATATCTAAATATTCTCCATAATCTTGAGTTATCCAAAGTACAAGATTTGCCATCCGTTCTATCATAGCCAAAAATATAAAGCCATATAAAAAGTTGAGCCCTTTCATAGAATAATTAATGTATAAAAGTATATAAGAAAAAAAAAGTAGAATAGAAAAGGGAATACTAATTTTCTCAGCAGCTTTTCTATTGCCTATTAATTTTACAGAAATAGTTTTTTTTGGGTAAACTTTTGATTTTTTAGCCAGTAAAATTTTCTTATTTGGTATCTTCTTCAATGTAATACTTTGCTCACAATGCCTTCTCCCCATATACTCCCACGAGTCAGCCAAAAAAGCTGATTTACAACTAGCACAAATAACAACGCTGTCCCCTTCCTGCAATACATCGCCAGTAATTGGGTCAATTCTATTTTGTGTCAAAAAATCGCTGTGTTTTTCTTTTTCTAAAGTGTGGATGGTCATTTTTTATAACTTCAGTCTATATTGGATAATCTATTCATTTACGTTTTTCTCTGTCTCTCGGTTGTCTGATTCAATATAATTTCAAAATTACCAATTCTCAAATCCGTTTTGTATTTTTGCTTCATTGTATTTTTATAGAAACTTTTTAATCATTCCACACAACAATCATAAAGCACCTTTTAAGATATGCAAAATGCCATTTTTAATATTCCTTTTCCTATAAACGAACCTGTTTTAGAATACCGTGCAGGTTCTCCAGAGCGTGAAGCACTCAAAAAAGCTATCAAAGAATTGCGTAGTCAAGAGCTAGATATTCCGATGGTAATTGGTGGAGAGCGTGTTCGTACAGACGAAAAAATGCGTCTTTCTCCTCCTCACGACCACAAACACACGCTTGGTCATTTTCATTATGGAGATAAAGGACATGTAGAGCAAGCTATTCGTGCAGCACTTGCAGCAAAAGAAGCTTGGGAAGAGTTACCTTGGACAAACCGTGCTACTATTTTCTTGAAAGCTGCCGACCTTTTGGCTGGAGAGTATCGTGCTAAAATCAATGCAGCAACTGTTTTAGGACAGTCTAAAAATGCGTTTCAAGCAGAGATTGATTCGGCATGTGAGTTTATAGACTTTTTGCGTTTCAATGCGTACTTTATGCAAGAAATCTATGAAAAACAGCCTGTTTCTTCAGATGGCATTTGGAATAAATTGGAATACCGTCCGTTAGAAGGATTTGTATTTGCGCTTACACCATTCAACTTTACAGCCATTGCAGGAAACTTGCCAGCTTCTGCTGCTCTTATGGGAAATGTTGTAGTGTGGAAACCCGCTTTTACACAGATTTATTCTGCACACGTAATTATGGAGGTTTTTGAGAAAGCAGGTATGCCTGCTGGTGTAATCAACCTTATTTTTACAGATGGACCTGAAACAGGTGATGTAATCTTCAATCATAAAGATTTTGCAGGAATCCACTTTACAGGAAGCACAGGCGTGTTCCAAACAATTTGGAAAGAAATTGGAAAAAATATCAATAAATACAGAAGTTACCCAAGAATTGTAGGAGAAACTGGAGGAAAAGACTTCGTTGTGGCGCATCACACAGCTGATGCAAAACAAGTGGCTACGGCACTCGTTCGTGGAGCATTTGAGTTCCAAGGGCAAAAATGTTCGGCTGCTTCAAGAGCATATATTCCTCAAAATATTTGGAA
This sequence comes from Bernardetia sp., assembly GCF_020630935.1. Classification (NCBI taxonomy): domain Bacteria; kingdom Pseudomonadati; phylum Bacteroidota; class Cytophagia; order Cytophagales; family Bernardetiaceae; genus Bernardetia; species Bernardetia sp. The sequence goes on along the minus strand of NZ_JAHDIG010000014.1, from coordinate 69,346 downwards.
GGAAGTAAAAGAAACAATGACTGAAATGCTTTCTGAAATAAAAGTAGGTTCTCCAGAAGTATATGGAAATTTTGTAAATGCCGTTATTGATGAAAAATCGTTTGACAAAATTGCTAAGTATATCGATAATGCAAAGAAAGACAAAAATGTCAAAGTAATTGCAGGTGGAAATTACGACAAATCAGAAGGGTATTTCATTGAACCAATTGTTTTGAAGGTAGAAGATCCAAAATATGTTACGATGTGTGAGGAAATTTTCGGTCCTGTACTTACAATTTATGTTTATCCAGAAAATGATTTTGAGGATATTCTTACGCTTACTGACCAAACTTCTCCGTATGCGCTTACAGGTTCTATTTTTGCTCACGACAGAACAGCTGTAGAACTGGCTACTAAGAAGCTCAAAAATGCAGCAGGTAATTTCTATATCAATGATAAGCCAACAGGTGCAGTTGTAGGTCAGCAGCCATTTGGTGGAGCTAGAGCATCTGGAACGAATGACAAAGCAGGTTCTTATTTGAATCTTTTGCGTTGGGTAAGCCCTAGAACGATTAAGGAAACTTTCAATCCTCCAACAGATTACAAATATCCATTCTTAGAGTTAGAGCCTAAAAAGGCAACGAATGGACAGGCTAAAAAAGAGAAAAAGAAGAAAGTGAAGAAGTAATTTATAAACCCTAAGGGTTTCCCAAACCCTTAGGGTTTATATAAAAAATAGATAGTAAAAACAGTAAAAAATAATTGGATGATATAATTATACGTTTATAAAAAATAACTAAATAATCACCTCAGTTTCGTCTAAATGAACCTATCAACATTTCAGAAAAAGATAAATATAAGTTTAGTAGTTCTTATTTCTTCATCTTTCATATTCGGAGGACTAACCTCTTGTCAGTTTTATAGAAATACAGCCTCTCGTTTTAATGCTTATTTTTTAGCTAAAGAACGTTTTGATGAAGTCTATAAAAATACATATAAACAGCAAAAAAGTGATTTTAATAACGTCTTAACAGTTTTGCCAGCTATCGATAGTGTTTCGATGGGAGCTTTTAAAGGCGAACTAGATTATGTGATTGAAAAGGCATCACTACCCATCCAACGCCACCCAGAAAGCGACTGGACAGACGATTCTTATCTTCTGATTGGAAAAGCTCGTTTGCACCAAGCAGATTATAGAAATGCTATCAATTCTTTTAAATATTTGAATGGAAATAGTGAAGCATTGGACGTAAAACATGCTGCCTTGATTTGGCTCATGCGTTCATTTATTGAGAGTGGTAATTTAGACCAAGCCTCTTTTACAATGGATTATATTTCTGAAGAAGGTGATAAGTTTTCAGAAGAAAACATCAAAGATTTTTATTTGGTTTCGGCACACTATTACAGAACCATAAATGATTTTGATAAAACAGCAGCCTATTTAGAGTTGGCTCTACCTTATGTAAAAAATAAGACTGGTAAAGCTCGTTATCACTTTATTTTAGGTCAAATTTATCAGAACAAAGCCAAAGAAGGAGTAAATGATAATACAATCAATGTAAATAAGTTTGACAGAAAAGCGTATCAAAATTACGAAGCGAGCATAAAAGCCCACCCAGAATATGAAATGGTTTTTAATGCCCAACTCAATGCCTCACAAGTGGCTGGGACAAGTGCAGAAGATATAAAACAAGCACAAAAATACTTTGAAAAGCTTTTGAAAGACCAAAAAAATGAAGAGTATAAAGACCGTATTTATTATGAAATGGCTGGCTTTGCACAAAAAAGAGGAAAAACCAAAGAAGCCATCGAACTCTTGCAAGAATCTTTAAATCAGCCTTCCAATAATTCAGCACAAAGAGCCTATACGTATGTCAGAATGGGAGAACTCTATTATGCTGAAAGTAAATATGCCAAAGCAAATGCGTATTACGATTCTGCATTGGCTATAAGTACAGAGGAAATGCGTAATTATGATGAAATTGCTGCAAGAGGAGAGATTTTGAATCAATTTTTTCAACAATACGACGTTTTGCAACGAGCTGACACAAAAATAAGTCTTTCTAAAATGTCGCAGGAGGAATTGGTAAAATATTTTGAGAAACAAATTGCAGAAGAAAAAGCTCAAATTGATAAAGAAGTGGCAGCAGCCAAGCAAGCAGCCAAAAGTGGAAATCTAGTCAATCAAGGAGCAACCAATCCGTTTGCAAACAACAATAATACTGCACAAATATGGTATTTTTATAATGAACAAGCCGTAAGACAAGGTAAAAATACATTTGTAAGAGTGTGGAAAAATCGTCCCTTGGAAGACAACTGGCGTAGAAGTAATAAAGTCAATAGTGCTATTGATAATACTGTAGAAACAACAGCAACTATGGCAGATAGCAAAACAGAACAAGAAAACTTGTATGCAACAGTGGCGACAGTAGAGGAAAGACTTAAAGAAGTACCTTCTACGAAAGAAGAAATTACACTTTTGGAACAAGAAATTGAAGGGGCTTTATTTGAACTTGGCAAAGTCTATCATTATCAACTCAAAGAAGATGGAAATGCAAGAGCTACCTTTGACCGTTTTATAAAAGAATATCCCAAAAACAAGAATATCCCAGAGGCTCTATTTATTTTGCGTAAAATGTGTTTGGAGAATCAAACCTTGGAAAAGTGTGATGTGGCAAGCTATGAAAAAACGTTACAGACAAAATATCCAGAATCTACCTTTGCCAAGCTGATTTCTAATCCAGATTATTTGGAACAGTCGGCTGCTAATGACACTATCGTTACGACACTTTATGAGGAAAGTTATACTTTGTATTCAGAGAAGCAGTACGAAAAAGCAATTGAAAAATTAGATAAGATAAGAACCGATTATCCTCAAAATAGTTATAATGCAAAGATAGAATTGCTCCGAATTATGAGTGCTTCACATATAGAACCTTTGCCTATATATGTTGAAAAGCTAAATATTTTCGTTACTAAATATGAAGGTAGTAAAGAGCAAGAATATGCAAAAAGATTGTTGGAAGTAGCAGACGAAAAATTAAAAGAAACCACTAGCCCAGCCGAAGAAAACTCTACCAATACAGGAGGTTAGAAAACAAATATACTGTCAGTATAAATATATTGTTTGCAATGAGTTTTTTAATTTTATTCAAATTTTTGTTATTTTTGACAATGCAGATTTGTAAAATCTATTTTCTATCAAGCCACGAAAAAGCATAATAGTTAAAAGAAATAACAGAAAGACAAGAAAAATAATAGTATTTTATCCTAAAAAAATCAAATTCAAAAAGAAGAAGCGTAGTAGCTTATATTTAATTTTATATAGTAATTTCAATTTAGTTTACTTTAATAGTAATAGTATTTATTTAAAATAATAATGAAAACACCTAAGTACCCAAATCGTTCAAGAAATCAAGAAGAAAGTTCAAATCAATATTCCTCAAGTTCTCGTTCTTCTGACGGAGACTACCAATCTAACCACAATAATGGTGGCTATCAATCAAGAAACGGACATAATTCAAACTACAACGGAAGAAGTAATTACTCTCGTTACAACAAAAGAGAATTTATGAACTACAATAAATTCAGCTTCGACCGTATTAAAAGACGTTTTAACCTCAATGAAGTACAAAAAGATTTATTTGAAAATATAACTTCGCTTGAGCCAAGTGACTGGTTGAAACAGACTATGGAAATTACGGCTGACCTTCCTATCAAGACAGAAAAAGCACGTACAGAGTTTATTTTGATGCCAGTTTTGTTGGAGTTGCGTAAAAGAAATAATAAAGAATTTAATATTTATTCAGGAGAATATTTTAATGTTGAACCTCGTGAGGGATTGGCTGGACCTTCAGATGTGATTCTTTCAATGGGTGCTGAGTCGTACTCTATTTCTTCGCCAGTAATGTCTATTGTACAGGCATACAAGAACAATATCGATTTGGGATTAGGAAAATGTGTAGCTCAAATGATTGCAGCAGATATTTTTAATGAGCGTGAAGACAATCAGATCACTACAATTTATGGCTGTGTAACTACAGGGGAGCAGTGGCTTTTCTTACGTTTGGAAGGCGATACTATTCAAATCCACCCACATCGTTTCTTCTTAAATGAATTGACAGATATTATTGGAATGTTCCAATCTATGCTAGACAACTGTAAAGAAAATGTAGTAGCACCAAGAGTGGAAGAAGCTCAAACAGCAGAGTAAGTTTAGATAAAGTATTTTTAAAAAGCCTTTTATTGACTCAATGAAAGGCTTTTTTTTATGTTTCGTCTGAAAATTTTTGTGGCAATAAAATAGTATTTATTCAAAAAAAGAGGAACTAGAGATGAAGAAAGTGCATTAGTTTTATATCTTAGTATAGATAAAAAATTGAAGAACAAAGTAATTATTTATGCTAATGATTCTGCCTTTTAAGTAAATCATATTTTTCAATAGATAACTTCAAAAAGAAGGAAAAAAATAGACAAGCAAAATAATAGATTAGTTAGATTAGCCCTTTTTTTAATGAAGCTGTTTAAGTTTGAGACTTAAAATAGATAATTCATAAAATTCTTCTTACCTTCGCATCTACTAAAAAAACTACATATTTAGATATTAAAAATAGGTCTTGTTGGCATTTATGTCAACTAAGACAGAACTGATAACTATGAACATTTCACTTAGCTGGCTTAAAAAATATATTCAATTGGAAGAATCTGCTGAAAAAATTGCAGAGTATCTTACAGAAACGGGTTTGGAAGTAGAAGGTATTGAAACTTTTGAACAAGTACAAGGAGGTTTGGAAGGTTTTGTTGTAGGCGAAGTTTTGACATGTGAGCAGCACCCAAATGCAGACCGTTTGCGTGTAACGACAGTAGATATTGGAGAAAAAGAAGCTTTGCATATTGTTTGTGGTGCGCCTAATGTCGCTAAAGGTCAAAAGGTAATTATTGCTACTATTGGTACAATGCTTTACCCAACAGAAGGTGAACCTTTCAAAATCAAAAAAGGAAAAATTAGAGGAGAAGTTTCGGAGGGAATGATTTGTGCTGAGGACGAAATGGGATTGGGAAAAGGACACGACGGAATTCTAGTCTTGGAAGGAGAAAAAGCAGAGTCTACGAATGGAACGCCTGCAAGTAAAGTTTTTGACTTGCAAAATGATACTATCTTAGAAATTGGTCTTACACCAAACCGAGTAGATGCTGCCTCACATTATGGCACAGCTAGAGACTTGAAAGCACGTTTGAAAAAGCCATTGTGTAAGCCAGAAATAGAATCTTTTGAAAAACTAGAAAAAAAGATTAGTAAAAATGAAGCCGTTGAAGTAGAAATAAAAAACACAGAAGCTTGTCCGAGATATGCAGGAGTTACGATAAAAAATGTAAAAGTAGGAGCTTCTCCAGCGTGGCTCAAAATGGCTTTGGAGAGTATTGGTCAGAAATCAATCAATAATGTCGTAGATATTACAAATTATGTCTTGCATTCTTTTGGACAGCCTTTGCACGCCTTTGATGCAGATAAAATTAAAGGAAATAAAATTGTAGTTTCTACACTGAAAGAAAAAACAGAGTTTGTAGCTTTAGATAAGGAGACTTACAAACTTTCTGAAAATGATTTGATGATTTGTGATGCAGAAATGAATCCTCTCTGTATCGCTGGTGTTTTTGGAGGATTTGATTCAGGTGTTTCTGAAAGCACAACCAATGTATTTTTGGAGTCAGCATATTTTTCGCCAGATTTTGTTCGTAAGACTTCTAAAATTCATGACCTTTTTACAGATGCTTCATTCCGTTTTGCTCGTGGAACTGACCCAAGTAATGTTTTGTATGCTTTAAAATATGCAGCCTTGTTGATTCAAGAAGTAGCAGGAACAGAGCAAACAACATTTAGCGAAGTTACAGATTTATATCCTCAAAAAATTGAAAATCCAGTATTTGATGTTTCTTATAGTTACTTAAATACTTTAATCGGAAATGAAATTCCTAAGGATGAGGTAAAACGCATCTTGACAGATTTGGATATCGAAATTCTGAATGAAACAGATGAAAATGTAACAGTTTCAGTTCCAACCTATCGTGTAGATGTACTCCAACCTGCTGATATTGCAGAGGAAGTATTGCGTATTTATGGACTAAATAACATTGACTTTCCACAGACAGCTGCAACCGATTATATTGCACCATCACTTTCAAAAGACCAAGAAGTTCGTAAGAAAACGGCTGATGTTTTGGTAGGAATGGGCTTTTCTGAAATGATGAACAATTCACTTACTTCATCAAATTATGCTAAGGCTTTAGGCATAGAAAACACAAGTGTAAAAATGCTTAATCCACTTAGTGAAGATTTGGATGTAATGCGTCAGAGTTTGCTTTTTGGAGGTTTGGAAAGTATTACAAGAAATTTGAATAGACAGGAAGAACTCATCAAAGGTTTTGAGTTTGGAAAAGTCTATCACAAAATAGAAGAGCCAAAAGATGAAGAACACAAGTATTTTGAAGAGTGGCAATTGGGTGTTTTCTTAGCAGGTTCTACACCATCTTCTTGGAATAAGAAAGCTACTTCAGTCGATTATTTTGAGCTTTCTAGCGTAGTACAAAGAATTTTGAAGACGGTAGGTTTTGATGTTTCGGATTTTGAACAAGAAAAGCTAAAAGAAGACAATGAGCTTCAATATGGTATTGAACTCAAAAAACGTACTGGTAAAGATTCTTTTGAGCAAATTTTAAAAATGGGGCTTGTGAAAAAGAAACTTTGTAAATTAACAGAGACAAATACAGAAGTTTTTTATGCTCAAATTCGTTGGGAAGTACTATTGAATCAAAAAGCAAAGCCAAAAGAGTTTACTGCACTTTCAAAATTCCCTGTGGTGCGTCGTGATTTGTCTTTAGTTTTAGATAAAAAAGTTTCCTTTGCCGAATTAGAGAAAGTGGCTCAAAAAACAGAGCGTAAAATTTTACAAGGTGTTACTGTCTTTGATATTTATGAAGGAGATAAAATTGAGCAAGGAAAAAAATCATATTCTGTTGCTTTCTCTTTACAAGACAAAAACAAGACATTAGACGAAAAAACGATTGACAAAACTATGCAACGTCTTATTGCTGCTTATGAAAAAGAAGTAGGAGCTTTGATTAGGAAATAAACTATTCTTACTTGCAAAAAAAAAAAATAAGGCTGTCCGAAAAGGTCAGCCTTATTTTTTTATAGATTGAGATTAGTTCTAATAATTACACTAAATTAAACTTCCTTAAATATATATTGGTGCTGACCTAAAATAAATTCTTAAATTTTATTTAGAAACATTCATTTCTTCTAAGTGAGCTGTATCGTTAGCTATTTTTAGAGTAAAACGATGTGTGTCGTAATGATAATGCAATACATAGAGACACAAGTTGGAATGTTCGAAATCATCCATATCAGAAATAGGTTGGCGCAGAAGCTGACAAAGAAGTATTCGCATAGCTCTTCCGTGCATACATACCAAAATATTTTTTTCTTGTGGACGTGATAAGATTACTTCTAAGGCTTCTCTTTGTCTTTCTGCTACTTCTAATGGACTTTCTCCATTAGCTACTTTCAAATGAAGTTCGCCATTTCGCCATCCTTTTAACATTTCGTAATAGGCATCATTTTCTTCTTTTGTAACTTCTCGTCCTTCCTTGTCTCCCCAACTGACCTCATTCAAACCTATGAGCTTTTCCCAAGGTAAATCTAAATCTAAAAAACCTTTTACGCTTTGGTGTGTGCGCTGAAGCATAGAGGTATATATTTTGTCAAAACTAATGTCTTTGTAATTTTCAAAAAATAAATCTGCTTGTTGCCTGCCGACATCATTTAGGTTGGAATCAATGCCACAACCTTGAACAAGACCTAAACGATTGTATTCTGTCTGTCCGTGCCTAATGATATAAATAATTTTGTCTGGAGTAGAAAATTTCATAATGAATTGTGTTTTAGTGAATTGAGTGGTTTGCTTTGGAGTAGTAAAGTTACATACAAAAGTATAGATACACTTTAACTCAACCAAACTATATAGATAACGTCTATATAAAGGAAAATAGTTTTAATTATTATACTAATTTTTGCTTTTAAGACATAGTAAGGAAATGCACATTCATAAAATAGATAAACAAACACATCATAATTTTTTAGAAGAAGAACGTAAAGACCCCATCACAGGTGATTTGATAGAAATAGGTAGTGAAGTAGTTTTTTGTGCAAGGTGTAAGTCTGCTTTTTTGAAAGAATCTTGGAACTACATAAAAAGAGAGCATTGTGGGCAAAAAAATACACTTAAAAAGTTTCCTAAGTCCAAAACTTTACTTTTAAATATAGCTCTTATTCAGCCCAACTTTATTACCCTTGTAGGTATAGCTATTTCTCCACAAGCATGTTTAAAATTATTTTTTGATTTTGAACCTACAGAGAAGAAAGTGGACGTAAACCTAGCCTCAGCATTCCAGTATGGAACAATTCAATATAATAAATTGATGAAAATTGCTAGTAGTATAACAAAATTGGAAAATACAACAGAAAAGAAATTGGACAATAAAATTGACTGGACAGACGTAGTTTTTCAATCAGGAATATTTACTTTTATTTTACTTTTTGCTACTGTACTTCCTTTGTCATTTATTTTAGAGACAATAGAAGCTAAAATCTTTGTGGTGTTGGGGTATATAGTAACAACTTTTGTATTTGCTTTATCACAACAATACAAAAAAATCAAGAAAAAGAAATTAATATTAAAGAACAATGAAAAAGAAGATAGTTCAGTAACCTTCGGGATTTTCAATCATGACCTGTTTTTATATTTTGAAAAGCATAATGTTGCTGTTTTCTTAGATATCAAAAAGATAAAAGAGTTTGAACTAGAGTATGAAACAGATAATTTTACTTATCTTCATCTAAAGTCAAAAAATAGAAGCCACAAAAGCATAAGTATTCCTCTTATTTTCTCTAAAAAAGAAAGAATAACGACATTCTTACTGCGACTCGTAAAAGCAAAAGATGATGTTAAAAATGCTTCTAAAATAGTTATAAAAGAGTTTCCAGCTGACCAAGTGCGTTTACTTAAAAGAAAGTTTATTGCTTTTAATAAGTTTGTTTTCATAGAAAAAATATTTTCATAGAGAAAACAGCATAGGTAATTGAAAAATATTTGCAAGATGACAAGAAAAAACAAAAAGCCAGCAAATATAGGCAGCATCACTACCAAGCACAGTACAGAAGTTATAAAAAGAGATAAGATGGGTTTTTAGCTCCACTTGAAACCTAAAATAAATTGGTCATCTATTTGTTCTTCATTGCCTTCTGCTTTCCACTTTTTCATAAAGTCAGTAAAATATTCTTTTTGCTCTTCCAACGACTGATTTGAGACTTTATGTATCATATCATAAAATGCCTGTCTGCCCAATTTTTTATTGTTTTTTCCTCCAAATTGGTCTTGATAACCGTCAGACGTAAGATAGTAAGTAGTGTCTTTAGTAGAAGTGAGTGTATGTAAAGTAAACTCTATGTCTGATTCTTCGCCACCAATAGAATGACGATCGCCTTTTATAGTATTTAATTTGCCATCTTGAACATAAATAAGAGGACGTTTTGCTCCTGCAAAATACATTTCGTGCTTGTCAGAGGAAATGGCTTTATCAGTAGTGGCATCAAATGCACACAAAATAATATCCATCCCATCTTTGATGTTGGTTTCAGATTGAGATAGGTTCTGACGTATGAGTACATGAAGTCTGCTCAATACCTTATGAGGTTGCCATTCGCCTTCTGCTTCTACTACTTGTGTAAGAGCCGAGTTGGCAGCCATTGACATAATTGCCCCTGGAACACCATGTCCTGTACAGTCAATTCCTGCAATAAGTATTTTATCTTTTGTTTTTCCTATCCAGTACGAGTCACCACTTACAATATCTTTAGGTTGATAATAGACAAAATGATTGGGAATCATTTTTGACAAAAGTTTATCTGATGGTAACATCGCTTGCTGAATTCTTTGAGCATAACGAATGCTTTGGCTAATTTTTTTATTTTGTTTTTCAGATTGCAGATAAATGGCTGAAAGTTGTTTGGTTTGTATATCAAGGTCATCTCGTTGTGCCAAAATCTCTTCTTTTTGCTGCATAACTTCAGCGTTCCTTTCTATCAAGGAGCTATTTGTGGCTTCTATTTCTTCTTTTTGAGCATTGATTTCTTCTGTTCGTATTTCTACGATGCGTTCTAAATGCAGTTTGTCATTCTTGATTTTTTTCATTCGCAAGTTATGCCCTCCCCAAACCACTAAACAAACTAAAAGTCCTGCCACTATTTGAAACCAAAGGCGATTCCAAAATGCTGGAGCAATGCTAAATGAAGTGGTGGCATAGTTTTCAGACATCACATTATCAGCATTGATAGCACGTACTTCAAACGTATAATCTCCATGAGGTAGGCTTGTATAAGTAGCTAAAGTTGCCTCTGTAAGTGGCGACCATTGAGCATCTAGTCCTTGTAGGCGATACTGATAACGCAAAGCCGAAGGGTTTTTATAACTTATTCCTTTAAAATTAAAGGTTAGATAATTTTTGTTATAATCAAGTGTGGTATTATTTATTTGAACAGTATCTCTTAAAAACAATCGAACATTTTCTAAGAAAATAGGGGGAGGTATCGTATTTTTTTCAAACAGAGTAGGGTTACATTTCATCAGTCCGTTGATTGTTCCGAACCATAAATTCCCATTTTTATCTTTAAAAGTAGCACTTTGGTTGGTTTCAGTTCCTGTAAAGCCATCTTTAAATGTATAGACTTTAATTTCATCTGTTTTAGGATTGATGCAGTTCACACCATTGTTTGTACCTATCCAAATTTGTCCTAAATCGTCCCCAACAATCAAATAGGGATTATCAGATGTAATTCCATTTTTTGTGGTATAAACTTTAAAGTCTTTTCCATCGTATCTAAAAGCTCCTCCTCCAATGCTGGCAAACCACATGTTACCGTCTATATCTTGAGTAATAGAAGCAGGACGATTGTTTGGCAAACCATCTTTTTCAGTAAGTGAGTAAAACTTTTCTCCATCGTACCAAGACAGTCCATTGTCATTGCTTCCAAACCATAAATTTCCCCGATTATCTTTGTAGAGCGACCAAATAGTGTTACTAACCAGTCCATCATTTGTAGTAAAATCTTTTTTAGAAACAGCCTTTCCATTTTCCATGGTAAGACGCATACACTTTTGGCGAAAAGCAGAGACCCAAATATGATTATCTTTATCCTCATTTATGGAAGTGATTCCTGTATTCGGTTGAATATTTATCAGTTTTGAATAATCTGTAATCTGTTTATTTTTAGGGTCGTAACAGGCTAATTTTCCCCTCGTACTCAACCAAACTAACCCCCTAGAATCTGTATAGAGAGCATTGACGACTTGATTTTGAAAAATACCCATTTTTTCTACGTTGGCAATGTTGCTTTGATACTTATCTGTAAAAGTATAACGATATACTCCTTTAAGTGTGCCTGTCCAAACGCCTCCCTCGTTATCGACGGTGGTAGCCAATACAATTTCATCTTCTGCTTGTTTAATTTGCTCAAAATAACGCCCCAAGAAAAGTGAAAGTCCTTTTCCCATGTGTGTACCCATCCAAATTTGCCCTTCGTGGTCTTGCTCTATGCTTGCTACTTGCGCTCCTGCTAGTCCGTTTTGAGTAGTAAATGTTTCAATTCTCTTGTCTTTAATATGAACAGCACCTCCCATAGTAGCTACCCAAAGGCTATTGTCATTTGCTATTTTTAAAGAATTAATTCCGTTGAGGATAGAAATTTCACTAACCGTATATTTTTCTAAAATAGTTGCTTTTCCTGCAGATTGCAGTGATACCTTAAATAGTCCATTTCTTGTTGCTGCCCAAAGCGTATTATTGTCTATAAATTTAACATTAGCAAAACCTACTGCTTGAGAGTTTAGGTCTGAAGGGGTTAGTAACGAGTCAAGTAAAAAATTATTTGTATCCAATTTTAATAATCCACCTGTTCCGACTACAAAAATCTCATTATTTCTTGTGAAAATTTGGCTTACAAAATTTGCTTTGAAATGATGCGAAGTAACCTCATTTTTTTCTGTATCTATGACAAATAAACCTGTGTTTGTACCCACTAAAAGCTCATTTTTCTTAGTTTTAAGTAATGTATTTACGGTCTTTATTGTATCTCCTCCAAAATTTATAAATCTATTTCCTTTTTTTATAGAAATTCCTGTGTAGCGATGTCCTACCCATAACTGATTATCGTTGTCTTGATAAATTGTAGTTACGTGATTGTCTCCTAAGCCTTCTTTTTGTGTGTAAGTAGTGAAGTTTTGTCCATCGAAAGAAGCTACACCTCCTTGTGTTCCTATCCAAAGTTGTGAAGTATTATCTATCAAAAGAGAATACACAGAACTTTGAGGTAAGCCTTCTTGTATGCTGTATGTTCGAAAATGAGGATTTTGGGCATGTAGAAGTGAAAAAGTAAGGAAGGTAAAAATAAAAATGCTTAATAACAGAGATATTTTTGTATTGAATCTCATAGTAGTTAATGTTTACGATAAGTAAATTTTGGTATTTCAATGTACAAATTATTTTTTACTTACTGTACATTGTTAAGTGATTTTTGAGTAAGTTATATTTTTTTTAGTTGTACTACTTTGTTTTTTTACTAGAGCGATTACTTATTTTTAAGACCAATTCATATAGAATCCTTATCTTTGCCTATTATTTAAAAAGAAATTTTAATTTATCATAAAACACTTTCATGGAAAGCACAAAGACAAAAAAGAAAAAACAAAAAGGAAGCCCAGAAAATGAGCTTTTTCAAAAAATAATTTCACATTGTAAAGAGTACGGTTTTGTATTCCAATCTTCTGAAATCTACGACGGTTTACAAGCTGTGTATGATTACGGACAAAATGGCTCTGCACTTCGCAACAACTTGCAGCGTGCTTGGTGGCTTGCCATGACTCGCCTAAATGATAATATTGTTGGTATTGATGCTGCTATTTTTATGCACCCTACTACTTGGCATGCATCTGGACACGTAGAGGGCTTTAATGATCCAATGATTGATAACAAAGATTCTCAAAAGCGTTATCGTGCCGACCAGCTTATCGAAAACAGAGCAGAACAATACGAAAAAGAAGGAGACAAGGAAAAAGGGCAAGCTCTAGTAGATAAAATGAACGACTTTTTGAAGAAGGAAGACTTAGAAGGGGTTCGTAACTTGATTATTGAAGAAAATATTGTTTGTGAAATCTCTGGAACGGCTAATTGGACAGAAGTACGTCAGTTTAATCTGATGTTTTCTACACAAATTGGTTCTGTAGATGCTGATTCGAATGAAATTTATTTGCGCCCTGAAACAGCACAAGGGATTTTTGTAAACTATCTAAATGTTCAGAAAACAAGCCGTTTGGCACCTCCGTTTGGAATTGCACAAATAGGAAAAGCATTTAGAAATGAGATTGTAGCTCGCCAGTTTATTATGCGTATGCGTGAGTTTACACAAATGGAAATGCAATTTTTTATCAAACCAGGGACACAAAAACAATGGTTTGAAAAGTGGAAAGAAAATCGCCACAAATGGCATTTGGCTATCGGAACACCAGCCGAAAAACTCCGTTTCCACGTTCATGACAAACTTGCTCACTATGCTGATGCAGCCGAAGATATTGAGTTTAATTATCCGATTGGTTGGAAAGAAATGGAGGGAATCCACTCTCGTACAGACTTTGATTTAAAACAACACGAAGAGTATTCTAAGAAAAAACTTCGTTTCCACGACCCACAAGCCAAAGAAAACTACATTCCTTATGTAATTGAAACATCTATTGGTCTTGACCGTTTGTTCCTTTCTGTGATGAGCAATGCTTACCAAGAAATTGAATCTACCAATGACAAAGGACAAACAGAAAAACGTATTGTTCTTTCTTTCCCTGCTCCACTTGCTCCTACGAAAGTGGCTGTTTTCCCTCTTACCAAAAAAGATGGATTACCAGAAAAAGCAAAAGAAATTTTGAAAGACTTGAATTTGGATTTGGAAACATTCTATGAAGAAAGCGCATCGATTGGAAAGCGTTATGCTCGTCAAGATGTTGTCGGAACGCCATTCTGTGTTACTGTCGACCACGATACGTTGGAAGACAATACTGTTACACTCCGTTACAGAGATACGACAGAGCAAATCCGTATTCCAATTTCAGAACTAAAAGCGAAACTGGTTTATGAATGTTCTATGAGTAGAATTTTGGAGAAATTGGTTTAACAAACCATTTTTTAAAATATTAACTCCCAAGATTATTTTTGTAGTCTTGGGAGTTTTTTATGAGAAAGAAAGTTTTTACTTTTTAAATAATTCCTAAGAATAAAGCTCACTCTCTTCAATCTCCTTGATTTCTTCTTTAAAAACTACTCCATGCTGTTCTAGTTCTTTCAAAATAGGCTCATAAATTTCTTTATGAATAGGTATTTGCACGCCTTTTAATTTCAAATTTCCAGTTAAGTAGAGTTTTGCTGCAATGGCTAGTGGAAGTCCAACTGTTTTTGCCATCGCTGTATGTTCACTATCATCTCCAAAAACGACAAGTGAAGAAGTAAGTTCTTTTGCTTTGTTTTGATACTTGTACTTAATTCTGTGTTGCATCAAAATCATGTCTTTGTCTTGTGGGTCAAGTGTCCACTTTTCTTCTAAAAGATGTTGCAGAATTTGTGCAGGAGAAGCATTGGGAAGTGTTATTTTTTTATCTTCAAAAAAGCCTAGATATTCCCACTTCTTGAGTTCTTCGTCAGAGAAATTGTATATTTCTTTTAGTTTTTCCTCCAAAGACAAGAAAGCATCATATTTAAAAAACATATTGGCAAACTGTCTATAAGTGAGCGTATCTGAATTTTCAATTTTATAAGAGTCATCTGTCATTCCTAGTTGAATGAAAGTGTCCCAAGATTTGCAAAAGCCTTTTCTTCGAATTGTTCCTCTAAGGAGTGTTGGAATGCTATCTAGGTTATAAACCGAACGATATTTTAGAGAATCTCTATTGGGATAGCCTTCAAACTTATAGTTTTCATCTTCCTTGTTTACTTGCGCAAACTCTTCTGATTCAATCGGCTCGCAGTAGGAAAAAAGGCGATGATAAGGGGCGTATTTGTATTGATGGTTTTGAATAAATTTTGCCGTTCCTTGACCTGCTAACACAACATTTCTAGGATTCCATGTAAATTTATAATTCCAAGGATTGTTATCAGATTCTGGGGCTAAAAGTCCTCCTGTGAAAGAACGAAAAGCTGTAATTTCTGCTTTTTCATTTTCTGAACGATTGTGCTGGCGTATTTTATCCAATACTTGCATTGCCGAAAGGTGATCTATTCCAGGGTCAAGACCGATTTCATTGAGAAGTAAAAGCCCTTTTTGTTTGGCTTCGCCATCCAATTTTTCCATCTGTGGCGAAACATAAGAAGCTGTAAAGATAGAAGTAGATTCTTGTACACAAACTTCTGCTACAGGTGCGTGTAGAAAAGCAGGTAGAAGCGAAATAACTAAATCTGCACGTTTTGCTATTTTTCTACAATCGTCTAAATCGGAAACATCAAACTGAAAAGCTGTTGCATTGCTATGTCCATTTATTTTTTGCTTGGCTAGAGAAATATCCAAATCTCCTACTTCAATATGCCAGTTATTTTCGTTGCTGTGTTCTAATAGATAATCTATAAGTGCATACGACGAACGCCCAGCACCAAGTACCACTACATTTTTCATTGTTTTTTTAGTTGCGTGTTGTTTATTTTTAAGCAGCAACAAAGTAACTACACTTTATTTTCTCTTGCAAAAAAAGGTCAAAAATGTTTTGAAACGATACTAATTTATAATCTGAATTTGTTTAAGAAATAAATATAGAGCGTGTTTTATTCCACTCTTGCTCAGTTGTGCCGAGTGAGCAATATGTATTTAGGCTTCCAGCTCTTTGTATTTCGTTATTCTAAATATAAGTCAAAATTTTTAACATTGACAGCCAAGATTGTATAAAGCTAACAAAATTATCTGTGAAAAAAGTCTATCAAAAGCTATAAAAAAGAAAAACCCTGTTCAAATGATTTTGTATCAAATAAACAGGGTTTTGATTGTGAATCCGACAGGAGTCAAACCTGTAACCTCTACAGCCGTAATGTAGTGCTC
>NZ_JAHDIG010000014.1:48110-53087 GCF_020630935.1 Bernardetia sp. | reverse complement strand
CCTGTAACCTCTACAGCCGTAATGTAGTGCTCTATTCAGTTGAGCTACGGATCCATTTTTCTGATTTTATAATCACGACTTTATCGTAATTATTAGCAAAACTACTCAAAATATAAAATAGTTCCAAACTTAATTTTATGAGGTTGCTATTATTTCTAATAACAACCTATCATAAAACTTGTGAATCCGACAGGAGTCAAACCTGTAACCTCTACAGCCGTAATGTAGTGCTCTATTCAGTTGAGCTACGGATCCAGTATATTTTTTCGTTGTTGCGAGTGCAAAGGTAGGAATAAATTATTAACTTACAAAATATAGTGAGAATATTTTTAGTGATGTATCACAAAAAAATAAATATTTATTCTGTAAAGTTCTAATTATCAAATTTTTAGATCAAAAAATAAAAAATGAATAATTTTCTTATTGCTGCTGTGTTTTTTATCACTTGTCTTATTTTTCCTAACCTATATGCACAGGAAGGGAAGAAAAGCAATGATGAAAAAATTGATAATATAGAACAGCTTGCACCAAAAGAAGTCTTTTTACTTCTCCAACAAGACAGCGTACTCATGATTGATGTGAGGGAAAAAACCGAACTAGCTACTATTTCTTATGATGTAGATAGTATTATTCATATTCCAGTAAGTGATTTTTTAAATAAATTTGAAATACAAAGTAAAGAGTTTTCTGCAAATACAAAATTAATTATTGCTTGCAGAAGTGGAAGAAGAAGTCAGAAAATAGCTAAAGAGCTACAAAAAAAAGGATATTTATTTGTCTATAATCTAAAAGAAGGAATTATTGAGTGGGAAAAGCAAGGCTTTAAAGTTAAAAAAGAGAAAGCCGTAGAAAAAAATGAAAAGTAATGAAACTCTTAAAAATTTATTTTCTAATTATTTTTACCTAAATTTTGGATTCAATTTTAGAAAAATATCAACACCAAATTACCGTTCCAATGAAAAGCAATACTATTCTACTAGTTTTCATATCTCTATATTTTGCTTTAGTCTCCTGTGATACGAAAAAAAAGCCTCAAGATGATACAGTTTCTGCTGATACTACCACAGTAGAGCTTTCAGATAATACGACAAATGAAGAGAGTGAAAAAATTTCTATTTCATACCAAAAAGACTTACTCAAAGGCGATTATTATAATATTGACCTCAATCAAGATTTGTCTGGAAAGTCTTTAGAGGAACTCCGTTTGCTGCGAAATGCACTTTTTGCTAGACAGGGCTATCTTTTTATGAGTGCTGATTTACGTGGATTTTTTACAGCACAGGGTTGGTATGATTCACTGATGTACAACCGTTGGGAAGCTGAAGATTATGGAAAGGGCATACCTCCAGTTGAGCTTAATGCAGAAGAAAAAGCTTTTACAGATAAAATAAAGGCTTTAGAGGAAGAAAAAAAGAAAGAAAATTATATTACAATAAATGGCAACACTGTTCCAAATGTCAATAATGTAGTAAATCTTTGGCAATATGAGGGAGTAGAGCAAGGATTTTTAGAAAAACTAGGACAAAACGGTTTTGTAATTGTTCCCAACGATAACATTCAGTTATTTCACGTCTATGAAGAAAATGATTACAGACAAACACCAAACTTTGTAACGACTGATATGTATTTGCAGCTTTTCCACATGTATTTTCTCTATGTTTTGAGAACATTGGAAGAAGAAAAGTTTGCACCTATGTTAGCTAATCTTTGTGAAGGATTGTATGAAGCAAATTATAAACTGGCTCAAAAAGAAACTGACCCTACATTAAAAGAAGCTGCCCAGTGGAACTCTACCTATTTTGCTGTAGCTCTTCATCTTCTAAATCAGAAAAATAAACCAGTTGTAGCTGCACACAAAACATTTTATGATACAGAAATTAAAAATGTGATGGCTGCACAAGACAATGTCTCTGAATTTTTAGATTATCAGAATATTGAGTTTGCATATAGCTTGTTCAAACCTCGTGGACACTACACAAGAAAAGAAACATTGAAAAATTATTTCCGTGCTATGATGTGGATTCAGACTGTCCCTCAATGCTTGGATAATGACAAACATTTGCTTAGAATGGCACTGAATGCTCATTTTTTGAATACAGAAAAATCTGCTGGAAAATCGCTCATTCAACTTTATAAAGGAATTTTAGAACCTACTACTTTCCTCATTGGTGAACCAGATAATCTTTCTACTCTCAATATTGTCAATCTTTTGGGAGAGATAGGTATTCAGTCGCCACAAACACTTACCCAAAAAGCTCCTTTAGATGCGCTTAGAAAAAAGCTAGAAACTCTAGCCAAAACACTCAACAAAATAAAACCAGAAATTGAGAAAAGCTGTCCAGACAAAATCAATCTTATGCCTCAACGCTATTTGGTGGACAATGAAATTTTGCAACGATTGGTAGAAGTAGTTGAAGGAAAAGCCTCTAAGCGTCCGTTTCCAAAAGGATTGGATGTTTTGGCAGCCTTTGGCAATGAAGCTGCAGAGAAAAATTTGGTAGAAGTCTATGATGAAAAAAATAATTGGGACGAGTATATGCCAAGATTAGAAAAATTACAAAGCAAACTCAAAGATTATAATGAATGGGACGAAGCTGTTTATAACAAATGGATTTATACACTTTTAGGAAGTTTTGAGTATGATAGCAGAACGCCAGTACATTTGAAAAGTGATGCATGGGATTTGAAAACCCTAAACACAAGTCTTGCATCGTGGGCAGAACTCAAACACGATGCGATTCTCTATGCCGAACAGCCTATGGCTGCCGAATGTGGTGGTGGTGGACCTCCAGACCCTTATACGTTGGGATATGTAGAGCCAAATGCTGTTTTTTGGAAACGTCTTTTAGAACTTGTTGATTTGAATGCTACGCTTTTGAAGAAACACAATTTATATGCTTCTTTCGAATCAAAAACAACTCAAATGCGTGAACAGATAGAGTTTTTGAATAAAATATCTGAAAAGCAACTCTCTGGACAAAAGCTGACCGAACAAGAATACAGAGAGTTAGAATACATTGGTGGAGCAGTAGAAATGTTTACACTTTCTATTATCGATAATAAATTTTCTTATTTGGATAGCTGGGAAAACGTAACAGGACCTGATAAGTCTGTTGCCGTAGTGGCAGATATTTATACAAATGGTGTTGATATTAATAAAAAAGGAATTTTACACGTTGGAGTAGGAAAGGTAAACGATATTTTTGTTATCGTAGAAATTGATGGCTATTTGTATCTTACTCGTGGAGGAACATTTAGCTATCACGAATTTGTAAAAGCCTTAGATACACGACTAACTGATGAAGAATGGCAAAAAATATTGGAAACCGAACAAAAGCCAAGTCTTCCAAAGTTTTTAGAACCTATTCTCTATGAAGGCAATAAAAAACCAAAATCAAACGAAAAAGTGATGTACAGTTCGGGCTGTTAGTGAGCTTGCTTCTGTGCTAATTTTATATATTTTATTTTAACCAAATTTACCTCAAATTAAAAACTATGAGTCATTTTCAATTTCCACTTCATCTTACTTTCAAAATTGGTACGTTTGCCAACGATTTTATTGCTGCTGATGCACACGGCGATACATTAGCGTATGTACGCCAAAAAATGTTCAAACTCAAAGAAGAAGTCAATCTATTTACAGACGATTCTAAATCTGAGCTCAAATATTCTATCAAAGCCAATAAATGGTTAGATTTTTCTGCTTCGTATGCTTTTGAAGATGCGTCTGGAAAAAACTTAGGTAGAGTAGCACGAAAAGGCTGGCGTTCGATTTGGAAGGCAAAATATGAGATTTATGATATTTCAGATAATCAAGATTTTGTTGTTGAGGAAGCTAATGCGTGGGTAAAAGTAGGGGATGCTTTATTGTCTGATGTTCCAGTTTTGGGAATGCTTACTGGCTATTTCTTTAACCCTAGTTACAATGTTACTCGTCCGAATGGAGAAATTGTAGCCAAACTAAAAAAAGAACCTTCATTTTTTGGTAGAAGATTCAAAATAGAAAAACTAGCTGAAATGACAGAAATAGAAGAAGAAAGAATCCTTCTAGGACTGATGATGATGATTCTTTTGGAGCGTAGAAGAGGCTAGAGTTTTAATGGATAACAAAAAATTAGTCATATATGTAGAGCTAACGCATGCGTTAGCTCTACATATTATATTTAAATGATTAAACTACCGTCATTTCTGTTCCCTCTATTTCTAAAATCAGATGTTTGCTATACGCACTAGAAGGTGTTTGATAACCTGTTTTGAAATTTCCTGCCAATACCTTTTCTGTAATCAAGATGGCTGTTAGGGAAGTAAGTTTGTAGCCTTCAGGTGTGATGAGCCTTCCTTCTACTACATTTTTTCCATCGCTGACTTTTCCCCACAAATAACTACGACTTGTATTTCTTTTTTCTTCGTTAGGTCCTTTTGAGCCAGCTTTGATACGTTTTTTAATAGTATTTTTTACAAATTCATTTTTTAGGGCAAATGAAAAATAATGACTAGCTTTCATTGCTGTTATGGCTTTTTGAGGTTGCGCCATAAAAACTTTAATGTTTGGAATTTGTGTAGAATGGTAGGCTGTCGAAACGTCGCCCCACGGAATGGTTACTGAACTCATTTTTCTAACTCCATAATCAATTTCTCTAGTTTCGTAAGCCGTCTTGACAGGTGTTAGTTTTCCATTTTTACGAATCATTCCTCCTCCCCCTGCATTTTCTACAGCTGTAATGGCAGTTCCCTGCGAAACTCCACCTAGTCCCATAAAAGCGAGTTCTAAGTCAGTCGCTGTGGGCAATTCTTCTTTTAAAAATTTTGCCAAACAATCAGATGGCACAACATCAAACCCAACTCCAGACATTACCATAATTCCAGCTTCTTCTGCTTCCTCATTTAATGTTTTGGCATATTCGAAGACTTCAATTTCTCCAGTAATATCCAAATAGTGTGTCCTTGTAGCAATACAGGCAGGAATAAACTCTTTTA
>NZ_JAHDIG010000014.1:6011-48010 GCF_020630935.1 Bernardetia sp. | reverse complement strand
TGGGTTTCATCGTTTAAAAGTATATGTGGTTTCTAATTTTAGAACTAAATCGCTATCAGCACCTCCTTCAATAATATCAGTATAAAGCACTTGGAAATTATTTTTGTTTAATAAAAGAATTTCCCAATCTTCTGTGCCTTCTACTCTACCATCCAAACGAATAGTGTTTGTTTGTTCATTAAATTGCCAGTTTCCTGTACTAAAAATTGGTATAGAGTTTTGCAATAGCAATTCTGAAGTGTAGGTATTATTCTCTCTAAACTCTATAAAAGAACTAGGTTGCACAGGAAGAGTGAACTCTGAAACTAAAGTGTCATTTTGATATGTGACTACATCTAACCAAGTGTAGTTCCATTTTCCTATAAATGAATCACTCTCTACTTCGTCTTCTACTTTTTCGCAGCTGCTCAGAGAGAAAATAAAAAATATTAGGAAAAAATTATACAGAATAAGATAAGATAACTTCATTATTTTTAGGATAGTGTCATTTTTAGATTTCAATTTCATTTTTTTAGAGATGCAAATTACTAATTATTGTTTAAAGCCTATTACAACTTTAAAAATTCTTAATCTATCTCTATTTTTTTATCCTTTTGTAAGGAATTGAGTTGTTTTGTAACTCCTTAGAAAACACCATTGTTTCTACTATTTTACAAGTTATTGATTTCTTATTTTTATGAAAAATATTTTTCCTTCTCTTTGGCTATATTTTGCCTTTATTCTTGTACCTCTATTTTTCACTACTTCATTTGCTCAAAATCAAGTATTCAAGACTACTAACGATGCACTTTCCTTAGAAGAAGCGATAGCTAAAAGTCTAAAAAATAATTATGGAATTTTGATAGAAAGAGAGCGCATCAATCAAGCTACTCTAAACAACAGCTGGGGAGAAACAGGGCGTTACCCAACTATAAGCCTCTTATTACAACAAAACAATACGATAAATAATATCGATAACCCTGCTTCCTTTTTGGCTGGAAATGTCATTAATAATAGCGTTCAGCCTGCTATAAATGTAGATTGGGTTATTTTTAATGGTTTTAGAACCAAAATTTCAAAACATCGCCTAGAAAAACTTCAAGAAGAATCGGAAGGCAATGCAGAAATAGTAATTCAAAACACTATTCAAGCCGTTATTTTAGGATATTATAGGGTTGTTTTGGAGAAAGAACGTATTGATGTTTTGAAGAAAGTATTAAACTACTCAAGAGATAGAAATAAATATTCAGAAGTGCAGATAGAACTCGGAACTGCCACTACTGCCGAAACACTCCTTACAAAAACCAATTTTCTGACAGATTCTATAAATTTGATAAATCAAGAACTCGTTTATAGAAATGCTGTACGTGATTTGAATGTTTTGATGGGAGAAAAGGAAGTAGAAAAAGTCTATGAAATCAATGCAAAACTAGAAGCTCCGTCTGAGAGTTATCAGTTTGAAGATTTGGAAAAACAAATGTTGGAAGCTAACCCAGATTTGAATCGCCTTCTTATTTCTCAAGCCATTTTAAAGGATGCTACTCTTCTCAATCAAGCTGCTATGACGCCACGCTTTTCCGTCTCGGCAGGAAACTCTTATAATTTTAATAGACAGGATTTGAGCCAAGCTATTTTTTCTGGCGACCGTGCAGCTCCAACAGAACCCATAAATGCCACTACAACAAACTACTTTTTAAATTTTAATCTTTCCTTTACACTTTTCAATGGAGGACAACTAAAACGAGCCGTACAGAGAGCCAAAATTTCTGAAAATATAGGTAATCTTTCTATCGGACAAACGCAATTAACACTTTCCAGAGATTTGGCAAGAGCTTTTGATTTGTACAATGTTCGAAAGCAGCTTTTAGAACTCTCTACCGAAAGTAAGAAAGTAGCCGAACAGAATTTAGAAATCTTGGAAGAGCGTTACAACTCTGGACTTATCAATTCTTTTGATTATCGCCAAATCCAAAATACGTTTCAAAATGCAGCCTTCAACGAATTACAAGCTACTTATAATCTAATTGATGCTAATACGACACTCATTCGCCTTACAGGTGGTCTGACAGAATAAAAATTGGTAGCCCTTTTGTTGAAGCGACCAACAACAAACCTAGATTATTTGTGCAATGAGAGCAACTATTTAGTTTTTTAGAAAAAAAATATAAAAATACTGATTAGATAAACCTCTTAAAATAAGTAACTTAGGAATGAAATGCAAATTTTTGAAGGATTTTTATCGATAAAATTTATCCAAGCTATTGTATTTCTAAGAAAGATTCGTACCTTTGTGTCGTAATCAACGTGACTAGCTCCTGTTGAACTCCCCCAGGGTCGGAAGGCAGCAAGGGTAGATGGTTGAGCGGTCAGCGTTGGTTATATTTTTTATAAAGACATTTTAAAAGCACTCTTAATCTTTTTAAGAGTGCTTTTTTTATGTTATGCTAAAATCGGAATGAGTTAATTTTTTATTTAAAAAATAAAATAAATGTAACTCAATGATTTTTAAGTACTTATTGTGAAATATGAAAATGAAGTGCAAAAAGATGAAGTTTTTGCTTGCAACTCCAAAAAAAAATAGTACCTTTGCATCGTAGTCAGCGTGACTAGCTCCTGTTGAACTCCCCCAGGGTCGGAAGGCAGCAAGGGTAGATGGTTGAGCGGTCAGCGTTGGCTACATTTTTTAAGACATTACAGGAATTGATATTAGTTTTATACATACGAAAATTAAACAATTCTATCCTATTTAAAAGCATTTCTAAAAAAAGTTTCTGACTGATTTTGGAAATGCTTTTTTCGTATTAATCTATATTAGCGTCTTCTGTTGTCCATAAATCTATCATAATAATTGTTGTACTCTTCTGTAGATTCGTTTCTAGTGGTTATGATTTCATTAGGAGTGCTATTTTGATGAGCTTCTACAGCATTACGAAACTCCTCGTAGAAGCTATTGGGTAGATAGTTTGTAGGTTGTCTTTCACTTCTTTCATTGATGTTTTCTAATCCTGTAACTTGTATATTACCTTCTGTTTGAGCCTGAATATTCTGCATAGTACGCAGTTCGCCTCTATTTCCACTAGCGAAACTTATCTTTACCATTTTTGAAATTTTGGCTAACCCTGTTAGTAGTTTGTCAGTTTGTTCTCCTTCCACAATAGGCAAACCGTGAACAATCAAACCTCCACTCTGAAAGTAAAGTAGCAGACTGGGTAAATTAGTGCTTATATCTCTTTGGTATTTTATTTCTCTAATAGAGCTTAAAAGATAATCACTTTCTCCTAATTCTATATGTGTTGTAAATAGACGAACATCTTTTTTATCTTCTCCCACAAAATGCTTAAACTTTTGAGAAGAGGAAAAATGAGAAACAATCGGAACAACTATAAAACCAGCTAATAACCCAAATAACATAGCATTTTCTACTGCAAAAATTAATTGTAAGGGCAAGCCAATAGTGAAAGTTGTAAAAATGAAAGAGAGTAATTTGAAAATACCACTAGAATTATTGTTCCTTATTTCTACAATAAATTTGGGTTTCTTTTTAGCAATTATGGTAGATTGTAAAAGGGGAATGCTTGCAAGTGTACTGCTCTGCTCACAATGTACTTCATTCATATATTCCCAACTCTCTTTCAAAAAACAAGATTTACAAGCAGCACAAAATACCACTCTATCATTTTCTTTTACTGTGTCTCCTGTAATTGGGTCAGTTCTGCCGATGATATGAGAATGGTTTGAGTTTAATATGTGTGAGTGGTATGTCATTATTTTTAAAATTGATGGGGGTAGAGTGTATCATCTAATAGTTGGACAGGCTGCCTTACAGTTATATTGCTCTTAGAATTTTCTGCAATCTGTTTCATAACTATATACTCTTGTGATTGCTCACTATAAAAAGATATTCTGATAGTATTAGATACTTGGACTAATCCTTTTAAGAATAAATCAACAGTTTTATAGTCTTTAGTCGGAAAACTAATATCTTTTCTCATTCCATTTTTAAGATAAATAAATAATGTTGGTGTCCTTGATGTGGTATTATATTGACCATTTGATGAGATAAAGCTTTCCATCTCTCGTTGGAATTTAATTTGTTCTACATCATCAAAAAAGAAAGATTGTCTTTTTATCTCTATTCGGTTTTTAAATAGACATACTGATTTTACAGTCAGTAATTTTAATTTTTTAATAATCAATGAGGTAATAGTACCTAACATAACTCCAAAAGCAGTTGCAGCTAAAAACATAAGTGAACGATTAGAATTATTTATAGTAACCCCATAAATAACTAGAAAGTAAAAAACAGGAGAAAAAATAGTTGTGTAGATGGAGTGTGTTTTTAACTGATATATTGGACTATACTTTTCTTTTTTAACAACAAAGTTTGAATAAGCAACAGGAATATCCTCAAGTGTACTGCCCTGCTCACAATGTACTTCTTTCATATACTCCCAACTCTCTTTCAAAAAACAAGATTTACAAGTAGTACAAAACACTACTCTATCATTTTCTTTAACTCTGTCGCCTGTAATTGGGTCAGTTCTTCCAATGATATGAGAGTGGTTTGAAGTTAGTATGTGTGAGTGGTAGTTGGGCATTTTTTGTTAATAGTAAAAATAAATCTAGTCAAAGACAAAATAATCAGGTATGACTATATCTCCATTGCTGCTTTTCTGAATATTCTGTATCATTTCATACTCGTCTTTATTATCGCTATGTAACGATAGTCTAGTAATATGAGATACTTTCTCTAGCTCTAGTAGGTCATAGCTGTGAGTAAAAAGGTCATATTCTATATATTGTCCATTTGCAAAATGAAACGATAAACTAGGATTAGCACGTCCTAAATATTCAATTTGTTTTATATCTACTAAAGAGTAGCGTTTCTTTCCAACTTTAATATGTGTTTTAAAAATACGTATATCATTCATGTCTCGTTTTGTAATCTGTTTAAACCTTCTGCTAGAAGTCAAAATACTACTTATAGATGCTGCAATTAAACCTGCAATTGAACTTATAACTAAGAGCAATATCTCAAATACTTGTGATTTAATAAGAAAGAATTTGATGAGTAATGCACCACAAGCTAAGAAACCAAAAGCGAAAGAAAACGAATTTATAATTTTACTAATTACATTTGGACTTATATCTCTCAGTTCTACAACTAGTTCCTCCTTTTTTCCTCCAGCAACAAGTTTTGTCTCAACAACAGGAATATCCTTAAGTGTTTCAGATTGCTCACAATGCCGTCCACCCATGTAAATCCAACTCTCTTCTAAAAAACAAGACTTACACACAGCACAAAACACTACTTTATCATTTTCTTTGACTGTGTCGCCAGTGATAGGGTCAGTTCTTCCAATGATATGAGAGTGGTTTGAAGTTAGTATGTGTGAGTGGTAATTTGGCATTTTGTTATATTTCTACTGAATCAAGCATAAAATTTCCTTTTCTATCATACAATCTGTTAGGGTATCCTATTTCTATATTCTCATTTCTTCGCTGACGAATATTTTGCATTAGTCTTAATTCTCTTAAATCTTCCGTATAGAAAAATACTTCTGTTAGATGAGCGATTTTTCCCATCCCAATAATGAGGTTTTTATTAAGGTCGTAATTTTTAGTAGGTGAAAGAAACCTTGTAAACTTTCCATTTTTAAAATAAACTAATATGTATGGAGCAGATGGGTAAACTTGTACCCTGTTTCCATCATATACAACAATATCTACTTCTCTTTGATATTTTATCTGCTCTATATCATTCCAAGAAAAACTGTCTTTGCCAATTTCTATTCGATTCATAAATAAGCGTATGTCATTAAGTTCGTCTCCCAAAAAACTTCTTACTTTATCTTGTGAGATTATAATTGGAGAAAGTAAAGCCACAAAAAAAGTTATGAACAAAGAAACTAGAAGAACTACCATCATATTTTGAGCAATTATCATTTCCGATGTTCCTAGAAGAAGTATAGAAAATATAAAAGAAAAGAGTGTAATTCCCACAACATATAGGTTCAGCATACTATCTTTTACCTCTGCAATAATCTCATTACTTCGGTTTTTGATGTTGAGCCTTGAAGAAAGTTTTGGGAGTTCTTTTAGATTTTCGGCTTGCTCACAATGCTGTCCACCCATATAAATCCAACTCTCCTTCAAAAAACAAGACTTACACACAGCACAAAACACTACTCTATCATTTTCTTTTACTGTGTCTCCTGTAATTGGGTCAGTTCTGCCGATGATATGAGAGTGGTTTGAGTTTAATGTATGAGCTTTATATGACATTTTTATTGAGTTAGAGTAGAAAAAAACTAATTACTATTGACTAAATATGCTGGTTCTTCGACTACAATATCTCCATTGCTGTTTTGCTTAATATGTTTTATAGTCTCATACTCATTTTTGTTATCGCTATACAATGAGAGTTTGGTAAAGTAGGATACCTTCCCTAATTTGATAAGAAATCTACTAATTGTTTTGTAATCACTTGTAGGAAGACTATGTTCTACATATCGTCCGTTTGTAAAGTGAACTGACAAATAAGGTTTTGAATCATCATTATATGTGAGAGTTGTATTAGTCGTGTTGGTTGTTCGTTTATATTTAATTTGTGTTATTCCTAAAAAAACGTAGAGTTCTTTCCCTAATTCAATATGAGTTTTTAGAATACGTATATCATCTGGATGATTTCCAGTTAGAAATCTCAACTGAGGAAGAGTTGAAATAATACTTGAAAATATAATAGCTCCAAAAACGATAAAAAACACATAAATGAAAGATATTTTTTGGTTTTCAGGATATGTAGCGTAATAGTTTTCGTTTATGAGTGTAATGATAATAATAGACACAAAAAAAAGCACACTGGTAAAGCGCATTACAAATTCACCTTCAATACCTGTATTCAAAAGTTCTGCAATGAGTTGATTTTTACTAGCAACCAGCTTAGTTTCTAATACAGGAACATTCTCAAGTGTTTCAGCTTGCTCACAATGCTGCTTATTCATATACACCCAACTCTCTTCCAAAAAAACAAGACTTACAAGCAGCACAAAACACTACTCTATCATTTTCTTTGACTGTATCGCCTGTAATAGGGTCAGTTCTGCCGATGATATGAGAGTGGCTTGAAGTTAATGTATGAGCTTTATATGACATTTTTATTGAGTTAGAGTAGAAAAAATTAAAAGGTATGAAGCAAACGAGCAGGTTCGCCTACCACAATATGTCCATTACTATTTGCTTGAATGCGTTGTATGGTTTCGTACTCATATTTGTTTTCACTATACAGGAAAAGCTCTTTCAGATAAGATACTTTTTCTAGTTCTTTTAAAAACTTAGCCACAGTTTTGTATTGACTTGTGGGCAGTTTGTGCATCATGAAGTCTCCACTATGAAAATAAATCAAAAGGCAAGGCTCAAGTGGAATATAATATTCACGTATGCCATCCACTATTTCTATTTGAATTTCTCTCTGATATTTTATTTGCTTCACATACTCAAGAGAAAATTGTTGTCTGCCTAACTGAATGTAGGTTTTCATGATGCGTACATCGCTTGGGTGATTTCCAAACAAGAATCTCATTTTGGGAATAGAAGAAAGAATACTAGACACCACCAACCCAACTCCAGCTATGAGAAAGGCAATACTAAAAGGAAGTTCTTTGCCATAGTTGCCATTAATAAAACTAATAGCAAAAAATGAAATAAAGAAAAGAACCGTAGTAAAACTCAAAACCACTTCAAGATGAATACCTGTATTGAACATCTGAGCAATCAGTTGAGAAGTATTTTTCTTTGCTACCAATCGCATAGGCATACTGGGAACGGCATCAAGTGTTTCTGTTTGGTCGCAGTGCTGTTCATTCATATAGAGCCAACTATCTTCCAAAAAACAAGATTTACACCTTGCACAGAAAACAACCTTATCATTTTCCTCTACAGAATCTCCAGTAATAGGGTCTTGGCGTGCTATGATGTGGGCGTGTGAGTCAGAATTTAAAATATGAGCGTAGTAGGGCATAGAAGTAAATGAACAATGTAAAATGAATAATTAAAAGCCCTGTAAGGGCTGTCTATTG
The DNA here is from genome assembly GCF_020630935.1 of Bernardetia sp. Taxonomy (NCBI): domain Bacteria; kingdom Pseudomonadati; phylum Bacteroidota; class Cytophagia; order Cytophagales; family Bernardetiaceae; genus Bernardetia; species Bernardetia sp. The sequence goes on along the minus strand of NZ_JAHDIG010000014.1, from coordinate 39,953 downwards.
GTAGTTAGGAAAATACAATTAGTATCAGCTTCGTAGCAGCGAACCAAAATCTACATCTTAGTAGTAATATTCTGTTTCAAAATATTTGATAAAAGCAATAAAGCCTTTCAAGATTTGCAAAATCAAGACGTGAGACGTATTTTTGTCGCCACGAATCAAGCTATTTAAAATTAGTCTAAACAAAAATAATGAATGAAATATTCTTATTTTGAAATGAGGCTAATTCTATAATGTACGGAAAAACCTCTTTCTAAGTTGTTTTTATTTTAATGATTTTTAAACCTTATACTGTTTTATATACAACTACATCTATGAAAAATATTTTTTTTAAATGTTACTTTGTTTTTTTTACAACTCTCTCTGTTTTAGGGCTTTCTTCCTGTGGGACAGATACAGAAACAGAAAAAACAGAGTTTGATAGAAAAGAATTATTAGAAAATATTGCTACGAACTTGATTGTTCCTTCTTATCAAAATCTGAATACAAATACAGCATCTTTTGCAGAAGCGATACAAAGTTTTGTTCAGAACCCTTCTATTACGACTTTAGAAAATGCTCAAAATACGTGGAAAACAGCTTATTTGTCTTTTCAAGATGCCAATGCCTACAACTTTGGACCTGCACAGGGAACGCTCGGTTCACTTACAGAAAATGTTGGGACTTTTCCAGCAAGCCAAACGAAAATTGAAAACTATATTGCTGCTGGCGATGCTTCACTAAGCAATTTTGATAGAGATGCTAGAGGGTTTTTAGGTGCAGAATATTTACTTTTTGGAAAAGAAACAAATGAAAATATCCTAGAAAAATATACAGACCAAAACAGAAAAGAGTATTTGCTTGCCGTAGTACAAAACATTAAAAGTGAAGTAGAAAAAGTCAATACAGCTTGGCAAAATGGCTATACGCAAGAATTTATAAACAATACAGGAACAGATGCAGGAGGTGGAGTTTCTATTCTGTTCAATGAGTGGAACAAAAGTTTTGAGAGTATCAAAAATTTCAAACTAGGTTTGCCTTTGGGCAGACGTGCAGGACAAACACAATCTGACGCAACTTTAGTAGAAGCCTATTATAGTGAAGAATCTGTTACTTTTTTGAAAGCTCATTTTGCAAATATTGAAAGAATATGGTACGGAAAATCACTAAACGGACAAGACGGAGTTGGCTTTGAGGAATATCTTGAAAGCGTAGAAGGTGGAGAAACCTTAGTAGCTGAAACCAAAACGCAATTAGAAGCCGTAAATCAAGTAATGAACTCTTTGCCAAACGAATCATTACAAACACAGATTCAGTCTAACCCAACACCAGCCAACGATTTGCTAACCGAAATGCAAAAACTTACTCGTTTCTTTAAAAGTGAAATGACATCACTTCTAGGAATTACAATTACGTACGATAGTGGAGATGGAGACTAATCTCACATCTCAACGACGCTTATAAGCTCGTTGATGGTTTAGTGTAAGTGCAAAATGCTACTTCAATCATTTTGAAGTAGCGTTTTTTGTTTGTCTAAAAATTAACCAAATTTGCACCGAAAAAATTACCAAAAAAACACTCACTTTAAAAATACGTTAGATGAACTCCTTTCAAAAAATTCTTTCTTGGATAGTTACACCTATCTTCGTTGTCGCTTTTTTTAGTACGCTTTGTATTTTTCACGTCGCACAAGTTATAGGTCTTAAACTTTTTGGATATAAAGGGCATAAAAAAAGTGTAGATTATATGATTTTTTGGCTGATGCAAGCCCTTTATACATTAGGCGCAAAGCTTCCTTCTTCAAAACAGCCCAATCTTCCTACCGACCGACCTATTTTGATTGTTGCCAATCACCAAAGTATGTACGACATTCCAGCTATTATGAGAGTGTTCAAAAAATATCATCCTAAGTTTGTCAGCAAAAAAGAGATTGAGTATGGAATACCTGCCATTTCGTATAATCTTCGCCACGGAGGTTCAGTGCTTATAGATAGAAAAGATAGGAAACAAGCTCTGACAGAAATGACAAAGTTTTCTAAATACATAGCAGAAAATAACTATGCAGGCTGTATTTTTCCAGAGGGAACACGTTCAAAAGATGGTAAAATGCTAGATTTTAAGCCAGCAGGACTCTTGACGATGTTTAAGGCAATGGCAGAAACTCCTCCTATTGTTGTGCCTGTGGTGGTAGATAACTTTTGGAGAATGCAACGCTATAACTTCAAGCCTATTCCTTATGGAATACATTATTATTTAAAGGTTTTAGAGCCTATTGACATGAAAGTATGGCTAGAAGAGGGAAAAAGCTCAACATCTTTGATTGCAGAAACAGAAAAAAGAATCAAAGAAGCCTTAGAGGAAAGCAGAAAATAAGGAATGGAAGGATAGAGCCAATGCGTACATTGGCTTTGAAATTCATGTATTTGCGTAGCGATTAAGGCTTACCTTATCTGAAAAAGTAATATTTAAAGTAGTCCAAATTGCATATAATGATGTTTGAAGTGTTTGTGATGCATTACTATAGTTTCTTTTCTATGTAAATCTCCAAAAAATAGATTAAAATTATAATCCTCCTCTTTGCCCTCATAAATCTCAAAGAAACGGTTTAGAGAAGAAAGCAGCTTTGTTTTGGCTTCTTCAAGTGATGGGTTTTTATAATCTGGTAAACCAAAACGAAAGGCGGGGTTATCTAAATTCCTAGGCATATCGGCTGGAGAATAAATTAGAAATTGTTTGGCTTCTTTTTGACTTGTATTAGGAGGAAGTGGAGGTGTTTTTTTGATTATAGTAGAGGCAATAACGCTTGTATGAAGATGTTCAATCATGTGTTGAGGCGTCATTTTGCCCCAATGAGGTTTTGCCACAGACGATAGCTTGGGAGTAACCGAAGGAATAGTTTTTTGTAGAAAATAGATGGCTTCTTCTACTCTTTCATCTTCTAAAGTAAGTACGATAGTATTATCCATTTTATGTAGTTTTATAATTGTGGAATGATTAGTCCAAAATTATACGAAATCAATGGATAAAAAGTTTTTTTTGTAGGCTTATTTTTATGAAATTGTTTTGATTACAAAATATTCGTAAATTAGAAAATTAATCACATCAAGAAATAAATTTACTTTTTATATAACTATTTTACCAGTATAAGATTTTATACTGTGAAGTTGTCTTAAGACTTGAGAGTCGGCGAAGCCAATAGAGAAAAAGCAAATTATTTGTGGTCTGCTCTAGCGAGAATGACCTAATAGACTAAGGTCAGACCGAGATAGGTCAGTACCGACAATTATACAACTATATTTTTAAACAACTTTTGTAAATTAGTTGCCCTGTTAAAAACTAAAACAATATCAGACTATGGACTTTAATGCCCTTAATCAAGACCTTGAAAAAATTATTCAACAGCGTAGCATGCTTTCAGATATGGATTATAATGATGAGAGTTATGATGATGCAGAGGAAATTTTACACGATTTTGAAGACGACTTTTTGTCGAATTATGGTGAATATTTAGAAGATATTTTAGAAGATTTGTATGAAGAACATAGCCCAGGGTTAGATGTTCTTTCTCCTATCGCCTATATTGCTCGCAACTATTCGCCATTAGAAGAAACTGAATACGGACAGCAGTATAGCTTTAAGCCACAAGATGCCGTTCAGTTTGAAATTGCAAAAGCTCCTAAAATGGATGCTCGTTTGGTTTTTGTGCCTAACCCTGTTCGTTTATTACTTGTTGTAGATAAAAAAGAAGTAAGCGAACTTTGGAGACAGCCAGAAGAAAAATCAGTATAAATATAAATTAATTAAGAATTAAAAATTACGAATTACGAATTAAATTTAGATGAAGACTTTTTTACTTAACAAGCATCTTTTTACTTATTTTTATTAAACAGAAAAAGTAGGTAGCATCACATCATCTAATAAGTTCTCACATCGTAGTTTATGTATTCGTAATTCGTAATTGAACAATTCATAATTGAGTTAGCTATGGACGATAAAAATAATCCTAAAAAAGAGCCTAAAGACAAGCAAAGTGAAGATAATTTTGATGAGAATGATAAATTTCCCAATCAAAATCTAAATCAGATTCCCAAAAATCTTGTGCCAAAACGTTATACTTCTGCACCTAAAAAAACAGAACATGAGGAAAGCGACTTATTGAAAGTTGCTGAAGGCTTTAGAGAAGAAATACAGGAAACTCGTTCATATTTGCGTCGTTTTGATAAAGAATATGAAGAATTTGTAAAGAAAGACCCTATTTATCATCATCTTAGCCAGATGAGTGATTTGACTATTGAAGATGATGAACTTGCCCAACGCATTTATAAAAATAAAATAAAAGAATATAAGGGAATGCGAGAGGGCGCACGCAAGACAGGTGATATGGTTGGGCGAGGCAGAAGAGTATATTTAAAAGTTTTTGGAGAAGATGAACAAGAAGCACAAGAAAGAAGGGCAGAACCTGATGCCCGTTATCAGCCAAAAAAGGCTACACTACAACAACAAACTCGTACATTAGAAAATATTTATAGTCAGAGTAAAAAAGGTTTAGAAGAATATTTAGGAGAAAACTTGCTCAATAAAGTAGGGATTATTATGCTCGTCGTGGGTATAATTATGCTTATCAATTTTGGTATTGATGCTGGCTTTATTGGAAATATAGGACAGTTATTTATAGGCTTTACAGTAGGAGGAATTTTAGTCGGACTTTCACACCATCAACGAAACAGTAGCAAAACACTTAGTGCGACGTATCTAGTGGGTGGTATGATAATTCTTTATTATTCAGCCACGCTACTTTTTGAGTATTATTCTGTGGGTAGTCAGATTTGGGCGTATGCTATTAATCTACTTATTACTCTTGTGGCTGTTGTTTTGGCGATAGCACACGATAGGAAAACGCTTGCTTTAGTTTCGATTATAGGAGGATATGTTACAGCTTTTGTGGTGGTAGGCTTTGAGACAACAAACTATTTTGCCCTTTTTACCTACCTTTTACTACTCAATATTATTGCTCTAGGCATAGCTTACAAGAAGGAATGGAATATCATTAATATTTTTACATTTTTCACTTCCCTTCTTTTATTTGATATTTGGGTATTTTTGGCTGACTTTAATGTAGAAAATAATGTCAGTACAGCACTGATTTTCTCTACGCTTTACTATGTTACATTTTTCTTAATGAACATAGTGTACAGTATGGGAACTAGACAACGCTTAAAGGGATTCAATTACACCATGTTATTGGCAAATGTAATTTCTTATGTTGTCATTATTTTTTATGTCTTGTATCAGATTGATAGCTTAGGATATTTGGGAGCGTTTATTTTTGGCTTGGCAGTTTTCAACTCTATTTATTCTTACTTACTCTACAAGTCTGATAGTGCAGATGTCAAACTTTTTTATACTGTCGTGGGCTATACCATAGCATTTTTTACGATTGCTATTCCACTTCTAGTAGATAAAGAATATATCAATGTTTGTTTTGTTTTTGAAGGAGTAATCTTGATTTGGGTGGGAGTTCGTTCACAGATGAGTGTTTTCAAAACAGCTTCTATGTTCTTGATTGGAGCATCTATTTTTGTATGGTTTTTAGATTTATATTGGTCGTATGAAAATGATTTGACACGAAGGTTTTTACTCAATGGTGCCGTTTTGAGCAGTCTCTTAACGATGGTAGGACTTGCTTTTTCTATTTATCTATTAAAAGATGAAGACGAAGAAGAGGATATTGGATTTATTAATATAGGAATGTACACCAATTTTCTAGGTGGTTTTATGCTAATGATTTTATTCTTCATTGGCAACCTAGAGCTCATTATTCATAAGGCTAATAACTTTGGAAGCGATGATTTTAGATTGATTCTGATAGGTCTCTTCAATATTGTATATGCCGTAGGTGTTTGGCAGTTTGCCAAGACAGTAAAGTGGAATGGTGTAATGCAGATTATGGGAGGAATGGTTTTTCTCATGACTTTTGTTTATTTAATACTGGTACAGCCTCAAGCAATGGACTTGCTCTTAGAACATATCCGTACAAAATCGGCTGAATCACACTGGCTTACTAATAGCAATGCACTTTCTCAATATTTAGGACATTATATCAATCTTTTTGTAACCATATTTGGTTTAGTCTTGCTTGCTCGTGATGTGTACTACAATGATGGAGATAAGTCTGTGGTCTATGCTACTACAATTTATATTCTCTGTTTTGCTGTGGTGGCATATTCATCTTTAGAACTGCGAAATACTGTTGTTTGGCTTTTCTATGATATGAGTGATGGTGTGGAAGCTAAAGAAGCCATTTTAGAAACAAATAATCAATTTGGGTATCCTATTTTATGGGCTTTGTTATCGATAGCTGCTATTTCTTTAGGGTTGAGGTACAAAATAAAAGAAGTGCGTTTGTTTGCTCTGATTTTGTTTGTTGTCTTATTAATTAAGTTTTTCTTGTGGGATTTTTGGCACATGGGAAGAGTAGAAGGCATTATTACTTTTGTGATTATTGGCGCAATACTGCTCAGAATTGGTTACAAATATAATCGTCTTAGAAAACTAATTATGGAAGATGAGCTGCAAGAAGTGTATCAAAACACGCCAGAAGTAGATGAACCTAGAGAAGCTCCAACAGGGCGTATTTCTTCTGAAAGACGACCTTCACATGAAACCAAAAACAGAAAAAGCCCTAATCCTAACCGAAACATAGGTACACCAATGAGCAGAGAGGATAAACAAAAAGAGCGAGATGAACTATCAGATTTGCCACCACCTCCACCTCCTCGCAAGGAAGACCGAATTGATGATGATGAATAGTTGCTTTAGGTGTATGTTGGTAGGTCAAAGGCTTGCCAGTAGTATCACGAAAAAATAAAAATAATTTATGCTTTTTGAAGAGATTGTAAAAATTGTAGCAGAAAAATTTGATGATGCTATTTCTATTCAAAATATGGAAACTCTACAACCTCGTCTTTTGATAGAAAATAAAGAAGTATTGCTAAAACTAGCTACTTTTTTATTTTCTGATGAGAGACTATATTTTGATAATCTAGTTTGTATTACAGCATTGGATAATGAAGATTCTTTTGAAGTGGTGTATCAACTTTATTCTTACCCACACGAACATGCTCTGACATTAGCAGTTGTATTAGAAAGGGAAAACCCTACCGTTTTTTCGCTTACCTCAATTTGGAAAGCTGCCGACTGGCATGAAAGAGAAGCCTACGATATGATAGGAATACAATTTGAAAACCATCCAGACCTCAGAAGACTTCTAATGCCAGCCGACTGGGAAGGTTTTCCACTTCGAAAAGATTATGAAACACAAGAAAATTATCATGGAATAAAAGTAGATTATTAAAGAAATCTATCTTTATTACTCGTCTTACTTTTTCTTATATTTTTCTAAAATATTAGCATCTACCCAATAAATATCTTCATTGCTAGTGTAGAAAAAATACTTTCCATCTTTACTGACAAATGGACAAAGTTCGTGGTTTTCAGAGTTTATGGTGTCGCCCATATTGACAGCCTCAGACCATTTTCCACTTTCATTTTTAAAACTGATATACAAATCACCACGCCCCAAACCATCTCTATGAATAGCACAAAAAATTAAATACGATTCGTCTGGAGCTACAAAAACATCAGCTTCATATCTATTAGTATTGATAGTGGAGGGCAATTTTTTGGGAGTTGTATATTGTCCATTTTTTAGCTCTGAGCTATAAATATCATACGCATATTGGGGCGCATTTTCTGTGCTATCTTTTGAAGCAAAATATATTGTTCCCTCATTTGTAAAAGATACAAAATATTCATTCCTTGAGCTATTGATAGGCATTCCTATATTTTTTGGTTCAGACCAGCCTTTTTTTGTTCTTTCAACAAACCAAATATCTATATCTTTTTTAGCTTCGGAGGTAGAAATAGGCTTATTCGAAATAAAAAACAGCTTCTTATCATCTGGCGAAAGCATTGGGTCATTATAACTGATGGTATCATTTCCAAAAAGTTTTTCTTGTGCTGTCCAACTCCCGTTCTCCAAATGAGTAGAATAAATTTCCATAGTTCCATTATTATCTACTCCAAAAAACATTGCCTTTCCATCTCTTGAAAATGTACAGCCAAACTCATATCTATCTAATTTTGAAATAAGATTTGGAGCAAATATTTCTGGCATTTCAGAAGGAGGTTTTTGTCCTAAATAAGACAGAGAATCGCTTACTTTGCTTTGAGAAAAACAGGCAGAGCAGATAAAAAATAGAATAAGTATTGAAAATAATTTTTGCATAGTTTGATATTTCAAATCTTTCTTGTTTTAAAGGAATGTGCAAAATCTATAATTTTCTTTTCTTGGGCAAATGTTCTATCTAATTTAAAGCCTAATCCACAGTTTGAATTATGAGTTAGGTAAGAAGAATTTTATTTTTTGAGGTTTTTCTATTTTATCTATCATTTCAGTTGCATTATTATTTGCTGAGTTTAGCTCTAAAGATTTGAGCTAATTTTGTTTAGCTAACTCTAACTGATTAGCTCATCATTACTACTCCTCAAAACTTCGTTTTTTTACAAACGAAAAATACTTACAACCCTACCCATTTTTTTCAATTGCTTCAAAGTTAATTTATCCAAAACTTCAAAACTAAGCCTCTATCTTGTCTGTTCATACACTAAATTATATACTCTGATAGAGTACTGGACATTCATAGATATTTGCTGTTCTGCGATTCAACAAAACACTGTTCGTTGGTGTTTTAGCGTAGCGACACCAACAACTTTTTATATCACGTCCAGCACTTAATATAATGATATTTTTATTTTTTACACTTTAATTTTTACTTTATGTTTAGTTTGAAAGAAAAATCGATTATTATTACTGGTGCAGCTATGGGACTTGGTTATGCGACTGCCGAAATTTTTGCAGAGCAAGGAGCGTATCTCACTTTAGTTGATTATAATGAGGAAAAGCTTAAAGAAGCTGAAAAAACATTATCAGAAAAATACTCAGATGCTAAATTTTTATCTGTTGTAGCTGACGTTTCTGATGAAAAGCAAGTCAAAAATTATATAGATAAAACCGTAGAAAAGTTCTCTCGCATAGACGGACTCTACAATAATGCAGGAATAGAAGGCGAAACTTCTCTTTTAGCAGAATATAATGTGGAATCCTTCAAAAAAGTGATTGACATTAATCTAATGGGCGTTTATTATGCTATGCGTCATGCGATTCCGATTATGAAAAAGCAAAATTATGGAAGGATTGTAAATGTAGCTTCAGTAGCTGGTATTCGTGGCGTGAAAAATGAAACGCCTTATACGGCAAGTAAGCACGCCGTTGCTGGAATGACAAAAAATGCAGCCTTAGAGTACGGACAAGATGGAATCATGACAAATGCCATAGCACCAGGGGCAATTCTAACGCCTATGGTAGAAGAAGCTTTTAAAAAAATCAATCCAGATGACCCTAAATCAGCAGAAAAAGAATATGCAAAAGCAAATCCAACACTGCGATTAGGCGACCCGAAAGATGTAGCCTATTTAGTAGGTTTTCTTTTGAGTGAAGAGTGTAGTTATGTAAACGGACAAACGATTGCCGTTGATGGAGGACAGTCTAATATCTATGGAGCAGTATAACCAAAACTAAAATTTTAAAAATCAAAAAATCCATTCCTAAACTTAATTAGCAATGGATTTTTTAGGTGGAATAAACAAAAGTCAAACTACCTATTCAAATAGACCATCAAAACCGAAATATCGGAAGGACTAATTCCACTAATTCTTGATGCCTGTCCTAGTGTGCGAGGCTGAATTTGAGTAAGTTTTTTTCGTGCTTCCATAGAAAGCGATGGCATAGAATGGTAATCCAACCCTTCAAAAATATGCAGATTTTCTAAGCGTTGCATTTTCTCTACCAGTTGCTTTTCCTTTTCTACATATTCAGAATACTTGATTTGAATTTCGGCTTGCTCCAAAATCTCCTCTTTGTTTCTGCCTGTTTCCTCTGTGTCTGTATAGCTTTCAAGAAGATTGGCAATTTCACTATCCATTTTACCTAAATCTTGTAATTGAACTTGTGGACGTTTCAAAACGTCTATTGCTTTTACTTTTTGTTTAAGTTCTGATGTTCCTAGTTTGTTCAAAACAGGATTTGCTGTTTCTGTATCAAGACTTTGTTTAGACAAAACTTTGATAACTTCTCTTACTTCTTCTTCTTTTTGCTTTACTTTTTTGAGACGTTCTTCTGAAGCCAATCCCAAATCATAACCTTTTTGTGTAAGACGAACATCAGCATTATCTTGGCGAAGCAAAATACGATATTCTGCTCTTGAAGTAAACATTCTGTACGGCTCTTCTGTGCCTTTATGAATCAAATCATCAATCAAAACACCGATATAGGCATCCGAACGAGAAAGTGTAAAGGCTTCTTTTTCGTGTGCTTTTTGGTGGGCGTTTATTCCAGCCATAAGACCTTGACAAGCAGCTTCTTCGTAGCCAGTAGTTCCATTGATTTGACCTGCAAAATAGAGATTTTCTATTCTCTTGGTTTCTAGCGTTTCTTTTAGTTGCGTTGGTTGGAAGAAATCATATTCAATCGCATAGCCTGGACGAAACATTTTAGCATTTTCAAAACCTACAATTTGGTTCAATGCTTTTTGTTGTACTTCATAAGGAAGTGAAGTAGAGAATCCATTCACATAAACTTCTACCGTATCCCAACCTTCTGGCTCTACAAAAATTTGGTGTCTATCACGCTCCGAAAAACGAACAATTTTATCCTCAATAGAAGGACAGTATCTTGGCCCTAGTCCTTTTATACGTCCTGCAAACATAGGCGATTTCTCAAAACCAGTTTGCAAAATCTCATGAACTTTTGGATTTGTATAAGTGATATAACAACTTCTTTGGTGCTTCAACGACTGTGTTTCATCAGAAAATGAAAATTTTGATGGGTTTTCATCTCCTTTTTGTTCTTCAATGGCTTCATAATTAATTGTTCTGCCATCTACTCGTGGAGGCGTTCCTGTTTTCATTCTGCCAGCTTCAAAACCAAGTTCCACAAGCTGCCCTGTGATTCCAGTAGCTGCCCGCTCGCCTGCACGTCCTCCACCAAATTGTTTTTCTCCAATATGAATAAGTCCGTTTAAGAATGTTCCGTTGGTAAGAACGACTGTTTTTCCTTCAAACTCAATTCCTAATTGCGTTCTTACACCACACACACGTCCATCACGAACTACCAACCCTTCAACCATTTCTTGCCAAAGGTCGATATTTTTATTGTTTTCTAAAGCTGTGCGCCACTCTTCTGCAAAACGCATTCTATCGCTCTGACAACGTGGACTCCACATCGCAGCACCTTTCGAACGGTTGAGCATTCGGAATTGTATCATCGTTTTGTCTGTGATAATTCCAGACATTCCTCCTAGCGCATCTATTTCTCTTACGATTTGCCCCTTTGCAACGCCTCCCATGGCAGGGTTACAACTCATTTGAGCAATCGTTTGCATATTCATGGTTACGAGCAAAACTTTTGAGCCTAAAGTGGCTGCTGTATGGGCTGCCTCACAGCCTGCGTGTCCTGCTCCTACTATTATTACGTCGTACATATTTTTTCAGTTATCAGTAAACAGTTACCAGTAATCAGTTAATTACAAATCATAACTAACCTAACTCGTAATTGATTGTGCAAAATTACAATACTATATCGTTTTTTGCTAATTTTTAGTTCCTTGATTTTTAGGGGATTATGAATTCAATAGATTCCAAGTTGTCAGCTTTTTCCACTCTCATCAATAATAAACTGCAAAACACTCAACAGTTTTGGTAGATTAGTAATGAAATAGCGTTCAGTATCTAGTGTAACAACGTTGTTTTCTAATTTTAGGAAACGCCATTCTGTGCCTGTGGTACTGCATCCATAAAGGGTTTTGAAATTGTAGCCTTCTTCCTTGTTGAGTAAGTTGGCTGCGATGAGTTGGGCAGCACATTGAATTGTACCACTTTCAATATCCTGTTTTTTGGCTTCTGTAATGGCAAAAATAGGCGCAACTACAAAATCTTGAATTTTGCTAAAGGAAAGCATAAAATCACATTCGCCATTTAACCCAGTTGTTTCATCTACGTTTAGATTCATTCCAGAATAAATTGTAAAACGTTCATCATTCATCAAACTAAGTTCCATCAAAATAGGAGAAACAATACGCTCTGAACGAGATTTTTCAGAACTAAAACCTACTTTTATAGCTTTTTCTATTGCTTGACTGAGCCAATCTGTAGCTTGAACCATCGGTGTTTTTCCAGTATCAAAAAGTTGTTCTGCTTTAAACTGGATTCCAAATTTTTTGGAAAGTTCTCTAGCGTTAAACTGTGTATATGGCATAATTTTATATAATTTTTCTGTACAAAATTACGATAATTTTACCAAATTAAAAATGGTTTAAGTCTTTGATTATCAAATGTTTATATTTTGTTTATAAAACCTTCTTCACTCTCCTCAAAAGGCTCATAATGGTAGGATTCAAAAACTTACTGCGTTTGTACACTTGCTGAATTTCTGGGTGTTTTGTTACAAAATCAGATTCATTTTGCACCAAATAAGACGTTATTTTCTTGACTTGCTGCCAACTTTGAAACTGTTCTTTTTTATCTTTTGTTTCGATGGCTTCGTAATAAAAAATGAGTTGGTTGAGGAGGTTGTAACAGAACGATAAATGAAGCTGCTTGGCTGTAAAAGAATTTTTTATCTCAAAAATATCTTTACCTTCTGTATAAAAGCCCAGTTCTCTAAACTTTGAAATCGTTTGCTTTACTATTTCTCTATGATTTGGGGCGTTACTTTGCTCAAACGAACGCAACACTTTACTAAACACCTTGGCATAATCACGAGCAAAACCACTTTGCTGTGTCAGACTTTTGCTTTCCGTGTGGTACAAGTATTTTGAAAAAATATCATCTACATAGATACTTTTCTCATTGAGAAAAACAGGCACAAAAAATTCATAATCCATTCCAAAGTGAAAATCTTGTTTCAAGAAACCATAGTTTTCTATGAGTTCTTTTCTAAAAAATGAAGAAGGTTGAGGAAATGGAAGTCCTGCCAAGGAACGTTCTACAAAATCAGTTTGTGATGCTCCAAATTCCTTGTCTTGCATATTTTCTCCGAAGAGAATCGTCTTGCCATGGACTACAAAAACTTCCTTATTTGTGTCTTTTTCAAACTCTTTTGCAATACTATTTAAAGCATTAGGCATTAGTTGGTCGTCCGAATTGAGCCACGTAATAATGTCGCCAGTAGCTTTTTCAAAGCCTTTATTAATGGCGTGGCTTTGTCCATTATCTTTTTCACTTACCCAAAAAGTAAAATATCCTTCATATTTTTTGATAATCTCTAACGAACCGTCTGTGCTTCCTCCGTCTATCAGAATATACTCCAAATCGTCATAACCTTGTGAAATAACAGACTGAATCGTTTTTTCAAGATAAATCGCTTGATTGTAAGAGGGAGTGATGACGGAAATACGCAAATTAATTATCAGTGATTAATTATTAGTGATTAATTATTAGTTAATCGCCAATATTCTGTTGGAAAAAATAAAGTCAAACGATGTGGAAGGTGTGCCTAACTGTTTATTGATTGTTGGTTTGAGTTTGTTGATAGATATTTTCTGCACGCTCAAAATCCTGTGCTGATGATTCTGCAAAACCATCTGAAATTAGACTTTCAATTATTTTTTCTCTCTGTCCTGTATAGGGAAGGTCTTGTTTTTTTACCAAAACAAAAGGAGCTTGTTCTTCTGAAAGACCATTTTTTAATACGTCTTCTGAAAAATTAAAATTTGCACCAGCTTGTATATTAATGATAATAGCAGCTACTTTTTCAGGCAAACATTTGAAAAAAATAGCACTTTTATCCTTACGAGTTTGTAGATAGCGAATAGAACCGTTCATAGTTTTTTATTTTTATTAAGACAACAAAGAACAACTCAAAAATACGGAAATTATTTTGATAAGAATAAGCTAATTTTCAATTAAAAAATAATAATTGAAAATTTGTTAAAATAACGAGCAATACACTATCAAGATAAAGTAATAACTACTAAAACATAAATTGATGGAAGCAATAATTTTTATTGGCATACAAGGCAGTGGAAAATCAACTTTTTATAAGGAAAAATACTTTAATTCACATCTCAGAATAAGTTTAGACTTACTCAATACAAGAAATAAAGAGGCTAAATTATTAGATTTTTGTTTAGAGTTTCAGCAGCGTTTAGTTATTGACAATACCAATCCAACAAAAAAAGAACGAGCAAAGTACATACAAAAGCTGAAAGAAAGGAAGTTTAAAGTCGTTGCTATATATTTTGATACAAATTTAAAAATAGCTTTAGCACGAAATGAACTAAGAATAGGAAAAGCTAAGGTTGCCAAAGTAGGAATTTTATCTACTCATAAAAAAATGGAACTTCCTTCTTTTGAAGAAGGTTTTGATGAAATATACATTTTTAGTGCAGAAAGTTCAAAACTAACTCAACTGAAGAATGAAATTTGATGACTTAGACAAACAAATGAGAGTTTATGAAACAAACTCAGACGTGTGCATACTTCCTAAAGTGTACATGGTAGCTCGGATAGATGGTAGAAATTTTACAACACTGACGAAACAAAAACACAACTTTGAAGCTCCTTTTGATATTCGTTTTAGGGATATGATGATAGAGACAGTCAAACACTTGATGAATGTAGGTTTTAATGTGGTGTATGGCTATACAGAAAGTGATGAAATCTCTCTTTTATTTAGTCATGATGAAACAGTATTTAATAGGAAAACGAGAAAATATAATTCTATTTTGGCAGGTGAAGCAAGTGCAAAATTTTCTCTTCTACTAAATGACTTAGCTGCTTTCGATTGTAGAATTTCACAATTACCAACAAAAGAAGATGTTGTTGATTATTTTCGTTGGAGAAATGAAGATGCTTTTAGAAATGCACTCAATGCACACTGTTACTGGATGCTCAGAAAAGATGGCTTTTCAGCAAAAGAAGCTACTCAAACTCTTGAAGGGAAATCAGTAGCTGATAAAAACGAACTTCTCTTTAGCTATGGCATTAACTTCAATGATTTGCCAAACTGGCAAAAACGAGGTATAGGAATATATTGGAAAACATATCAAAAAAAAGGCATCAATCCGATTACCAAAGAAATAAAGTTTTCGGAAAGAAGAAAACTACACATTGATATGGAACTAGAAATGAAAGATGCATACAACAATTTTATAAATAGCTTTTTACTCAAACAAAGTATTTAATTCTGCTACAGCAGCTTTTGTGGCATAATGAGTTTCTCCATTACTTTGCATTAGAATATCTACAGCTTTTTGTAGATATTCTTTGCCTTTTTCTTTTTGGTTTAAGGCTACATAACTACTTCCTAAGCGAAAGTTTACCATTCCTCTATAATAATGAATAGTTGGAATAGGTGGAGTGGAAAGAAGTTTGTCAGCTTCTTGAGCATCTGCTAGTGCTTTTTGAGGCTGATTTTTTTCTAACCAAATTTCTACTCTAGCCAAAAGTGGAACTCCCGTAACATAATGGTTTTCTCCAAAAAGTTCTTGGTAGGTTTGGTTAGCTTCATTTATCAAAACTAAGGCAGAATCAAACTGATTTAGTTTTACATAATAGAAGCCTGTGTTGAGTGCTGCTGCTGCTGTTTTATCATTTTTCCTTCCATATTTTTTTGTAAACTCATGATAAGCACGTAGGGCAACTGGTTTTCCCAAATCGTACCTAGACTGCGCTGCATAAACGGCTGCTAGGTTATTAAGTGCTGTCAGAGTGTGTTTGTGTTCTGTGCCTAATTCTCTTTCCATTATTTTCAATGCTTCTTTGTTGAGAGCTTCGGCACGAATAAGATTTTGTTTTTTAAAATAAATAGAAGCAATATTTATCTTGACAAGTGCTAGACCAACCGAATCTTGATTTATTTTTTGCTTAATGAATAATTCTCTTTCATACAAATCAAGTGCTTCATCTACTCTTCCCATTTGGTTGGCAATAAGTCCACGAAAAGACAGATTGTTTCCATAATCGGCTGTTATTGTATCATTTTGAATAAATATCTCTCCAGCAACTTTCAAAACAGAGTCAGCTTTTGCTACATCAGCTCTTGAAATTTGCAAAAATAGTCCGTATTCATTGAGTAACGTTGCATATTTGGGATGCTGTTTGTCATACGTTTTTTCAAAAATATCAAAGGCTTCATTAAAAATAGAATCTGTTTTTTCTACGTCTTTGCTAGTTTCAAAAGACCAAGCTGCTAGTTTTCGTATGCTTTCTGCTGCCTGTGGCGAATTTTCTCCATACTCTTCTATGAATTTTGGTAAGAGTTTTTTCTCTAATTCTGTTCCTTCCTTAGCAAGATTCATGTTATCATACAAATTAGAGAGAATTGTCAAAAGTTCATTTTGAAGAACTGGTTGGTCTTGCAAATTTCTAAATACTTTCTTCTCACTTGCCTTCAAAAAATCACTTACTTTGATGTCTTTTCCTTCTGAGTCTTGCAGACGTGGGTCTGGACTTTTAAACAAGTCGGTAATAAAATCTAGGGTTTGTTCGGCTCTTAGTTTTTCCTGTTCTGCACGTTGCTTTTCTTTTTTTGCAATGTAGGCTTGATAAGTTGTTCCAAAAATTCCTCCAACAAGTGCTAAAAATAGAAGTGTAAAACCGACCCAAGCGAGTTTGTTTCTCTCAAATGCTTTTCTTGTTTTGTAACCCCACGAGTTGGGTTTGGCTATTATTGGACGATTGGTAAGATAACGCTCAATATCTTCTGCTAACTGTTCTGCCGACTGGTAACGCCTTTCGGGTTCGGTTCGAAGTGCCATCAAGACAATCGATTGTAGTTCAGATTTTAATACTTTTTTAAGTTGATTTTTGTCTGTCTTACGCTGTTTGGCTATTTCTTTCGCTTCTTGTTCTGAAAACTGCTCATAAATTTTGGAAGGGGTTGGTGTTTGGGAAGTAGTAAGTTTTTTCTCCCACTCCAAAACCGATTCATTTTTATCAAAGACGAAAGGTCGTCGCCCACTAAGTAGCTCAAAAAGTAAAATACCAAGCTGATAAATATCACTTGACGTACTGATAACTGCGCCCTGTATTTGCTCTGGACTAGCATACTCTGGCGTAAGCAGACGCATTGCCGTTTTGGTTCGGAGGTCATTTTCTTCATCTAAAACCTTTGCAATTCCGAAGTCTAGTAATTTTAAAGAATTACGTAGGTTCTCTTTGCTATTTTCTACAATGATATTAGATGGTTTCAAATCTCTATGAATAACAAGATTCCTATGAGCGTGCTGAATGGTTCTACATACTTGAATAAAAACTTCCAGTCGTTCTTTTATGGAAAGATTATTTTTATTGCAATATTCTACTAAATCATCTCCTTCAATGTATTCCATCACAAAATAAGGCAAACCATTTGGCGCAAGCCCACTATTCAATATTTTTGAAATATTGGGATGATTGAGTGAAGCCAAAATCTGTTTTTCAGCCATGAAACGCCTCAAAACTTCGTCAGAGTCCATTCCACGTTTAATCACTTTAATCGCTACTTTCTG
Source organism: Bernardetia sp. (assembly GCF_020630935.1). NCBI lineage: Bacteria > Pseudomonadati > Bacteroidota > Cytophagia > Cytophagales > Bernardetiaceae > Bernardetia > Bernardetia sp. Next base: position 22,368 of record NZ_JAHDIG010000014.1, on the reverse strand, counting down.
CTCAAATTCTCCATCAATTCGCTTTGCTAAATACACCACAGCCATTCCACCACGCCCCAGTTCTTTTTCAATCTGATAAACTCCTACTTTCTCGCCTTCTTGCAACAGTGTAGTTTCGGCAGCTTTTTGCCACACATCAGATACCTTATCTTCTAAATTTCCAAAAAAACTATCTGCTTTTTCTGCTCCTGCTATGAGCTTTTCAACTTCTTCTTTAAGTTCTGTATCGCCTTCTGTTTTGGATTGAATATAATCTTCTCGCTCCTTTCCTTGTAGTTCTAATGCTTCTGAAAAAATATCTTGAATGAGTTGCCAGCGTTGTGCGTCCATAGCGTTGTTTCTGTGAGTAATGGTCTATTATTTTTCAATTTACAAAATAGGAGTATTCGAAACCCTAGAATTGCTCAAAAAAGTCGTAATTTTAACGTTTAACAACCCTCTACGAAAAAAATGAAAACTAAACTATCAGCTTTTACAGGAATTTCTTTACTGATTCTGATTATTGGTTTTACCATTTTTGTAAATCTACCAAAGCAAGAAAAAGACAAAGAATATAAAGATTTTACAAAAGAAGAACTGGAAGATTTGTGGGAGTTGGAGGGAATGGAAACACAGATAAAAAATTCTGTTATAAAAATATCTAAAGTAGTAAAAGATACTTCTAAAATTGATAGCGTTGATGCTGAAGCGAATTGGAACTACACTTTTTTAGATGACGATATAATATATTATCACGGACACCTAGAATTATTTGATAGTGACGAAGATATAAATCACGAAATTCTTGGATTCAATGTCGGGGTAAGAGATAATAAAAGTGACAGTATATTTTTATCAAAAATAGGACATCTTTTTGTGAAGTATCAAATTAGAGCCATACATTCTGAAACAAATAACTGGAAATACACTACTATTCATCTAAGAGATGGCAGACAATTATTTTTAATTAAAAAAGAAACAGAAGTTATAGACAATTATTACAAAGTTCTCATTGAGAATGCAGAGATTATCAACGATAGCACTAAAATCATTTTTCCAGTAGCTGCAAGAAAAATTCAAGGAAGACATTATGAAGACGTGTTTAAGAAGAAAGAAGAAAAACAACGCATCAACTTATTTGAAGACGGAATTTTTTAATAAATAAAGTCGTAAAAACTAATTTTTTTAGCTAAATTTGAATTATTAAATTCAAAAATCTAAATTTATTAGCATAACAAATGGCTAAAAAGAAAACCAAAACAGCCCATTTTTGTCAAGAATGTGGTTACGAATCTCCGAAATGGATGGGAAAATGTCCTTCTTGTGAGGAATGGAATACTTTCGTAGAAGAAGTAATTGATAAAGGAACAAGCAAAAACGACGTTCAAAAACTTTGGCAAAGCGATAATCAGAGAAGAGCTTCCAACAAACCCAAAAAACTCTCTGAAATTGAAAAAACAGATTTTGCTAGAATCTCTACCCACGATGGAGAACTCAACCGAGTCTTGGGAAGTGGTTTGGTGCAGGGTTCTTTGGTCTTGATAGGAGGAGAACCAGGGATTGGAAAATCTACATTGATGTTGCAAGTGGCTTTAGCTTTGAAAGACCACACCGTTTTGTACGTTTCTGGAGAGGAGAGCGAACAGCAGATAAAACTGCGTGCCGAGCGTCTGGAAGCCTATTCTGAAAATTGCTTGGTTTTGAACGAGACGAATACACAAAATATTTTTATTCAGATAGAACAGTCTAAGCCAGATGTTTTGGTAATAGATTCCATTCAGACCCTCCATACAGCACATATAGAATCCTCGGCTGGAAGCGTTTCGCAGGTGCGTGAGTGTGCTGCCGAACTTTTGCGCTTTGCTAAGGAAACAGGAACACCTGTTTTTCTTATTGGACACATTACAAAAGAAGGCTCACTTGCAGGACCAAAAGTGTTGGAACACATGGTCGATACCGTTTTGCAATTTGAAGGCGACAGGCACATGTCGTACAGAATTTTGCGTACTATCAAAAACCGTTTTGGTTCTACCTCCGAACTGGGAATTTATGAAATGCAATCTACTGGACTTCGTGAAGTCAGTAATCCATCAGAGATTTTGATGTCGCAGCGAGATGAAGTCATTGGAGGAATTACTATCGGCACAACGATGGAAGGAAATCGTCCTTTGCTGATAGAAGTACAATCATTAGTGAGCATTGCAGCCTACGGAACACCTCAACGAAGCAGTACAGGCTTTGATGCCAAGCGTTTGAATATGCTTTTGGCTGTTTTGGAAAAGCGTGGAGGTTTTAGATTTGGAACGCAAGATGTTTTCTTGAATATTGCAGGTGGTTTTAAGGTGGAAGACCCTGCGCTAGATTTGGCTGTCTGTACGTCGCTTATTTCATCGCTAGAAAACTCGCCTATCAGTTCGGATATTTGTTTTGCTGCCGAAGTGGGTTTGGGGGGAGAAATTAGAGCTGTTCAGCGCATAGAACAACGCATTTCAGAAGCTGAAAAGTTAGGTTTTAGGCAGATTGTTATTTCAAAATACAATGTTAAGGGACTAGATTTGAAGAAGTTTAAAATTGAAGTGAAACTCACCAAGACGTTGGAAGATGTGATTAAGTTGGTTTTTTAGAAAATATCAAAAAATATAATTATGAAAATAGATGCAGAACTAAAGGACATTAAAGAAGACCGTTTAGGTAGAGAACCATTTGCTACTCAAATTGCTAATGGAATAGTAAACTCATTTTCTGATAATCATGAAAGTCTTGTGATTGGAATAAATGGACAGTGGGGAGCTGGAAAATCAACACTATTAAACTTTATTGTTCAGAAAATAGAAGATTTGACAGAAAATGATGACTATAAGCCTGTTATAATAAGGTTTAACCCTTGGATGTTTTCTGGACAAAAAGAATTACAAACTATCTTTTTTAAAGAATTATATTTAGTTATTACGAAAGATGTAGGCTTTGTTAAAAAGCATGCTAAAAAATTATCTCCTTTTTTAGATAGCTTAGAGTTATTTGTTAATGCTTATATACTAGCTAGTAATCCTACTTTAGTAGGTGCGTCAAGTCGTGTAACAAGTTCTTTTAAAAATTTTATCAATAGTCTCAACAAAATAGAAGATGTACATGCTCATAAAAAAAATATAGACAAAAGCATAATAGAAACAGGTTTAAAAATATACATCACTATTGATGATATTGACAGACTTACACCAAATGAAATAACAGAAATATTTCAATTAGTAAAGCTGAATGCAAATTTTGCAAATACTGTTTTTATTTTATGTTATGATTATGATGTTGTTGTTAGTGCATTAAAAAGTAAATTCGGAGAAAATGGAGAAAAGTATTTAGAAAAAATTGTACAAGTAGATTACACTCTACCAAAGGTTTCTCAATCTGTAATACAAAAGATATTTGTTGAAGAAGTAGTAACACTTTTTTCTAAGAATGTTGAATTAACAAAAGAGTTGAAAGAGTTTGCAGAGGCTGATACTCTCTTGCAAAATTACTTTCAAACTTTAAGAGATGTTTACAGATTCATAAATGCTGTGAAGTTGAGACTGGAAGGAATACATAATGATGTAAACATAAAGCATTTTATGCTTGTGGAAGCTCTAAGAGTTTTTGATAAATCAGCGTACGAATTTATACCAAACAATAAAGCAAGTTTATTGAAGTCTGAAGTACAACAAGGGGCTTATATGCACTCTTATCAGATTGATTCTTCTAAAACAAAACTAAAGGAAACAGAGAGTTATAAACAGTTGAAAAATAATGCTAGGTTAATAGTTAATCAATTATTCAATCTAGGTACTGAAACAGTAAATTATAGTTTGCCAAAGAATTACTCAATAGAAAAAGGAATATTTAATAAATACTATTTTGATAATTATTTTTCATTATCTATTCCTCAAGATAGTATTTCAGAACAAGAATATCAGCTATTTGTAGGGGCTGATATAGAAAAAAAGATAGAAGTTCTGAAACATATAGAAAAACGAAATAAAACAGCAGAATTATTTACGAAATTTGGACACAGAATAAGAGAAAAAATAATAGAATCAAAAGATTTGAGTTGTTTAGAGGCGATAAATACTTTTATTGATAGGTATTTAATTTATCATTATGAAGAGGTTTTACATGAAACGCCCTATGGATATACTCGTATTTTACTCAAATCATATCTTCATAAAAGAGTTCGACGGTCAAATGCAAATGGAATATGTCGAACAATTACTACTTAACAAATCTAATAAATTATTTATAACACTCTTAGACCTTATAAGTTTTTTAGAGGATTTGGATAAATATGAAGAGAGGTATACTTCAACTTACAGTCATCTCTTTTATCTTATAGAAAAGAAACAGATACAAAATCCTAAAAATAAAGTAAGTAAAAAAATAAATGAGCTAATTTGTTATCTAGTCTCTGAAAAAAATATTGATATTAGTCAACTTACCTGCTTAATAATTGCATCAAATAAAAATTCAAAGAAATGTTTACGAGAGCGAGCCTTTAAAAACGAAGAGTATTTCTTTAAATTTTTAATATCTACTCTAATTATTGATTATCGCTGGACTTCCTTGTATGGTGGAATAACAGGTTATAGAATTATAAAGAAATGGTTTAAGTGGAGTTCTGTTGAAACTATAAAAAAATATATTAACGAAAATATTGATATTGAAAAGTTAGAGGGAGATAATCTTAATGCTATTAAGTTATTTTTACAAGCATATAAAGATGGTTTTGATGAAAAGATATATTATGATTTTTATACTCAAAGAGATATAACAGCAGAATTTATTAGATAAAAAGAAGCTAATACCCAATTTGTGGGACACTGTCCCACAAATTGAATAATAAAAATTAAGGTTTCCCTTTATACGGCGAAGCATTATAATATTTCATCGCTTCTGGCATCCATTTTTTAAGATTATTTATTCGTGTATCAGCATGAGGGTGAGTAGATAAAAACTCTGGTGGAGCTTGTCCTCCTGCTTGTGCGTTCATACGTTGCCAAAACGGTACTGCTTCATTGGGGTTGTAGCCAGCCATTGCCATAAAGATAAGCCCTAAACGGTCGGCTTCCGATTCTTGGTCTCTTGAAAACTTTAAAAGTCCTACCTGTGTGCCTATTCCAGCAGCTTGCAAAATAAGCTGATTCGCAAGGGTTGGCTTTTGGTTCATAAAAGCTGCTCCTAGTGATAAAACGCCCTGTGCTGCCATAGCTTGACTCATTCTTTCATTTCCATGGCTTGCCACAGCGTGAGCAATTTCGTGTCCCATCACGACACCTACACCAGTTGGCGTTTGGCAAATCGGCATGATGCCTGTATGAAAAACAACCTTTCCACCTGGCATACAAGAGGCATTGGCAGAGGCTTCTTCTACCAAATTATATTCCCACTTAAAGCCTTCTATCAAATGAGATAGGTTATTTTGTTTTAAATAGGTCTCAACAGCATACTGGATGCGTTCTCCTACTTGCTGTACAGTTTGAGCTTCGCTAGTTCCTTTCACAACTTTTTGCTGACTTAGCATTTCGTTGTAGGCTTGAAAGCTCATCTGATGAATTTCAGAATCTGGTAAAAGTTTTAACTGTTTTCTGCCTGTGAGTGGGGCAGTAGCACAGGCTGTTACAAAGTAGAGCAGCACAATAAAAGAGAGATAAGATATTTTCTTCATAAAAAAATAGAGTTTAAAAAGTGATTTGAAAACAAATAGAAAAAGTCATAAAAACTTGTTTGTTGCTTTCAAAACACCTTTTTTTGTATAAAGTTTTGAAAAAAAATAAGTGAATAGTAAATTTTAGAAAGACTAATCAAAAAATAATGCCATTAAAGTATGAATCTTTTTTTATTGATTTAAAAAATGAGAGCAATGACATTCTTCATCTAAAACGAATCCATAAACAAGAAATAGATAAGGAAAAATTGCAAAATCTACCTTCTATTCTTCTCATTCATGGAAGTGTAGAAAACGGACGTATTTTTTATTCTGAAAATGAAAAAGGGTTGGGTTCGTATTTGGCTCAAAATGGTTTTGATGTTTTTGTAGCAGACCTTAGAGGCAAAGGAAAAAGCACGCCAAATATAAGTAAATACTCTACTTTTGGGCAGACAGAATATATTTTGGAAGATTTGCCAGCCTTTGCTAACAAAGTCAGAGAAATAAAAGGTAGTTTTCCAATGTATTGGGGAGCGCACTCTTGGGGTGGAGTAATGATTCCTCCGTTTATGATTCGGTTTCCACAAGTCGCCGAAGCAGCAAAGAAAATGGTGTTTTTTGGAAGCAAACGAAGAATCAGAACAAAGGGAAGAGAAAAAATAGTAAAAATAGATTTGGTTTGGAATGTTACTGGAAAAATTTTGAGCAAGACGATGGGATATTTTCCCAATACAAAATTTAAGTTTGGAACAGACAATGAAAGTAGAGAATTTATAAGAGAATCCAACAGATGGATTTATGAAGACAAGTGGCTTTGTAGAGATAGTTTTGATTATCAAAAGGCTTTTCAGCAGCTAAAAAATGAGAAAAAATACTTTCCCAAAACGCTTCATATTGCTGCCATAAATGATACTATTTTAGGCAATCCGAATGATGTCAAACTCCTCAAAGAAGAAATGGACAATGAAAAAGATGAGTTTTGGCTTTTGTCAAAAGAAAACCAAAACCTACACGACTACGACCATAACAACATGCTTACACACAAAGACGCTGCAAACGACCATTTTCCAAAAATAGTAGAATGGCTAAAGTAGCACACTCTTCAGAGTGTGAAAATGTAGAACATACTTTAGTATGTGAGAAAGAAAATTTGTATTTTTAGTTTTAATTCAATGCAGAAAAAAACCAATTCGATGAACTCTCAAACAGAAGAAAATTACTTAAAAGCACTTTTCAAACTTGCCTCTCCAGAAAGTGAAGTGAGCTTGTCGGAGCTTAGTAAAAAACTCTCTGTCAGTACGCCCACAGCAAACAGCATGATAAAGCGTTTGCACGAAAAAGAATTGGTTATTTATGAAAAATATAAACCTATCAAACTGACTGAAAAAGGGAAAACAACGGCTGCCCTTGTTGTTCGCAAACACCGTCTTACAGAAATGTTTTTGGTAGAAAAAATGGGTTTTGGTTGGGAGAAAGTCCACGCCATTGCAGAGCAAATCGAACACATCAAATCGCCTATCTTTTTTGATAAAATGGACGAACTTTTAGGCTATCCGAATATTGACCCACACGGTTCGCCTATTCCCAATAAAGACGGACAGATAGAAAATAAAATGAGTTCTGAATTAAAATTGAGTGAATGCAAAGTAGGAGATAAAGTAAAAATAGTAGCCGTTTCGGAATCTTCGTTGGAGTTTTTACAGTTTTTGAATAGTCGCCAGATAAGTTTGGGATTAGAAATAGAAGTTTTAGACATTGAAAAATATGATGGCACGATGAAAGTATTTTTGTTGGAAGAAAATCAAAAAAAAGAGGAAGTTCTTAGTAAAAAAGTATGTGAAAAATTGTCTGTTAGTTATTAGAAAATTATGATACTTTCTCGTCAGTTTCCAGATATAAAATGGCTCAAATCACAGATTGAGAGAGGATATTTTCAAAATCCAGTTCACGGAACTACACATAAAGGTTTTCCAAGCGTTATTATTTCAGCCAATACAAAACGAGAAGAGCGAACAAATATCAAGGCTTCTCTATCACTTTTTATGAATTTGGAAGGGGAAAGTGAATGCGTGATAGACGGCAAACTGCGTAAAATTCCCTTGAAGTATTTTTGTCTTTCCAATAAAGATCAACCGTATTCTCTCTTGATGGAAAAGCCTGTCAAGACGTTTAATATTCATTTTGGAGATGAGTTTGTAGAACAGCTTTTGCCCTCACTTACCACTTCTTATGAAGATTTGTTAGAAAATTACAGCTTTTCAAATTCAAATGTTGCTTCAAAAACCATAGAATTTCCCAATCAGCTTTACCGAAAAAATCCTCAATTTCTCTCTATTCTATGGCATCTTCAAAAAGCACATCAGGAAAACTATCAGAACTCACTTTTTTGGGAAGAATACATGAGAACACTTTTTTTGCATCTACTTTCTAAGCGAAAAGATATTATTTCTGATATAAAACGTATTCCTGCTCTAAAAAAGACTACCCAAACTGAAATCTATCAGCGTTTGAGTTATGCAATGGATTTTCTGCAAACCTATTTCCATCAAAATATTGATTTAGAAGCCTTGGCAGCTACGGCATGTCTTTCTAAGTTTCATTTTCTACGACTTTTCAAAGCTGCTTTTGGTTTTTCTCCTTATCAGTACGTACAGTATCTACGCATAGAAAGGGCAAAAACATTGCTCCAAAAGACAAATCTTCCCATTTGTCAAATTGCGCTAGAACTTGGTTTTCAAAACGCCACTTCATTTAGCAGACTATTTTTTAAGAAAATAAACTGTTATCCTAATTATTATAGAAGTCAGAGTAGATAATATCTTTGATTATTTAAACTGTGTTACTATCAATGTTATTCAATCAAAACGAATGGCTCTAATAGGTTTTATTCTACTGATAAAAATAGAAGGAATCCAAAGAATAAAGATAACCAATGCAATAATGCCTAGATTGAGCAATAGAATTAGAGGAATATTCCAAGAAATAGGAACGCTTGTCATATAGTAAGTTTCAATGTCTAAAGGAATAATTTTGAATGTATCTTGAATCAAACAAAACAAAATTCCAATACTATTTCCTATCAAAATTCCTTTCCAAAGAATGATTAAACCATTTTGAAAGAATATTTTTAGAATTTGGCTACTTGTTGCACCTAATGCTTTGAGCATTCCAATCATTGTAACACGTTCTGTAATCAAGATTAACAAAACAGATACAACGTTAAAAAGTGCCACAAATAGAATCACACTTAAAAAAATAGTTACATTTTTATTGACCATCGAAAACCATTCAAAAAAATGTGCGAATGTATTGGTTACTTTTTGAAGATACATATCGTAGTCGCTATTCGATTCTACTTCATCGTAGATAGCATCTATTTCATCAAAATCTTTCAAAAAAACTTCATAGCCACCCACAAGTGTATCGCCCCAAGCATTTAGTCGTTGTAGCATTGCTTGGTCGCAATAGACTAAACGCTCATCAAAATCTTCTATTCCTGTCTGATAAACTCCTACTATTTCTAATTTTCTTTGGCGTGGTGGGTTTTGTAGGAAAAAAGCGAGCAAATCATCGCCAACTGAAAGACGCAATTTATTTTTTGTGTCTTGACTTATAATAATTTCTTTAGAATAATTACTTGTATCAAACTGAATAAAACGTCCCTCTATTAGGTTTTTCTTAAAACTTGTAGTATCATATCCTACATCGACCCCTTTTAAGACTAATCCCATCAAGTCTTCATCTGTTCTAAGTAAAACAGGTTTTTGTGTGTAGGGTTGGATATGAGAAATGTATTCTTGTTCTTTCAAATAGTCGTAAAAATCTCTTTGCGTAGAAAGTGGACTGGTTTCGAAAGAGTTATTCATATCAAATTTAAGAATCTGAATATGACCTGTTTGGCTTACTATTTTATCTAAAATAGTTTGTTTGAATCCTTCAAAAATTGCCATAGAAATAATAAGAGCAGCAATTCCAAGCGCAATACTTCCAATCGCAATGCGTGTGATGACTTTTGAAAAACTGCTTCCTTTTTGGCTTCGGATTCTTTTGGCTATAAAAAGCGAAAAATTCACTATCTTTTTGGTTGATTAAGCGAAGGTCAGACCGATGGGTCAGTACCAATAATTTTATAAAATTTATACAAGAACAAAGATACAAGTCTTTATTCAAAAAAAAATGTGCAAGAGTCAAAGGTTTTGACATGCAAATCTCAACTTCAAACTAATTTTCTATGAATACTTCATCACTTATCAAATCTCTACTTTTATTTGCTGTTTTTTTTATTTATAGCAATTCTTATGCTCAAGTGCCACCTAAAAAAGAACAAAACGGAGGAGTCCAAAACGTAAAAACTAAAGTAGTTACGGTAACGACAGTAGAAGGTTTTTTAAATTCTATTGCCTCCAACACCACCATCAAACTCAAAGGACATTCCTTTTTTATTTCAGACCTTGCAAGTGCGAATAAGGTGGGAAAATATTATAGCTTTGTTGAAGTCTATGATGGCTACGAATTGCTGATTTCTGATGTGAAAAACTTAAAAATTGTAGGAACAGGAAATACGCCTGTTCGTATGTATGCACGCCCAGATTATGGAAATGTAATCTCGTTCAATAACTGTGAAAACGTAACGATTGAAAACGTAGATGCAGGACACGGAGCGAGCAAAGGCTCGTGTGTGGGAGGCGTTTTTAAGATAGAAAATAGTAAAGATTTTTATATCAAAAATACGATTATGTATGGAAGTGGTATTGAAGGCATCACAACAAACAACGTTTCTAATTTAGTTTGTGTAAACTCATTTATTAGAAGTTGTACTTATTCTATTATGACACTCAATGGTTCAAATGACATTAGTTTTGAGAATTGTGTCTTTGAAGATAATGGTGTTTATGATTTGGTAAATATTCAGAGTTGCAGCAGAGTAAATTTCAAAAACTGTTCTTTTGAAAAAAATCGTACAGAAAACTCAAATTACTCAGATTATAGCCTTTTCAAAGTCAATCAATCAAATGCTATTACCTTACAACACTGTTTTATTGAAGCTAATGCAACCGATTATTTGTGTAATGATTCAAAAATATTGCAGTTTCAAAAAGTAGAAGTAAATCATAATGAGTTTACGAAAGGGAAGTATAAGGATTAATTTTTGGTTTTGTAGGTATTACTTTGTTGAAATGCCAATGAGAATGAAAGCTTTACCATTACTGATATTATTTTTTGGAATGTTGGTAATGGTAAATAAAAAAGAATGTTAATATAAAGAGAATGAATTTTTCGGAAATAGAAAACTGGATTAGAGAAGAACTAATTTTTAACCAAAACTTATCTCTAAATAGAGTTGCTAAAGGTGTCAAGTTATTTGATATTTCTTTGAATGACAGTGAAACAAATCATAAAGAAAAGCTGAATTCGTTTTTAAGAAAATCTATAAGACTAATTGACAAAAAACAGCAAAACGATGTTAATTGGTTTAAAATCAATATGATTGATAATGCGATAACTCAACTAGTGGGAATCGGTAAAATTGAAAATAGAAATGACTTATCATTGATATTTGAATTACTGACTAATGACACAGCAGACCAAAGTGGAGATACTATTATAGGATTATTTGATAAAAATAAAAACTGGATAATGAAAATCACAAATAATCAAGATGAGAACAGAATTATTGTGAAAATATACGGAACAGAACGAATAACCGAAAAGTTAAAAGAAGTATATTATTGAAAAGGGTAGGAGAAGTATAAGGATTGATTTGTAGGTCAAACGGCTTACCTTTAACACAAGAAGTACTTTTATAGTTTTATAGGAAATTCTTAGTAAAGATTTATGTAAATTCGTTTTTTAGTTTAGAATTATCTTATAAAAAATATTGAAACCCTAAGATTCTTCAAGGTTCTTAGGGTTTGGTTATCGTAAAATATGCAATTTCTCTATCCTTCTATTCTTTGGGTGTTGTTTCTGATGATTATTCCAATCATTATTCACCTTTTCAACTTCCAACGTCCTAAAAAGGTATTATTTACCAATGTTGAGTTTTTAAAGGAAGTTCAGCAAATTTCAAAGTCAAGAAATCGCCTAAAACATATCTTGATAATGTTGGCTCGTATGGCATTTATTGGTTTTTTAGTGTTGGCTTTTGCTCGCCCTGTACTGCCTTCTGAAAATGATAAAGATGGTTCTGCTTTCTCTTCTAGCCAAAGGGTTTCTATTTATTTGGATAATTCATTTAGCCTTCAAAACGAGCAAGACAACAAACGACTTTTAGACTTGGGTGCTACATACGCTCAAACTGTTCCAGATTTGTTTCCAAAATCGGCTACTTTTCAACTTTTAGATAATTCTTTTGAAGGAAATACCAATTTCTTCTATCCCAAAACCAATATTACAGACAAACTTTCTACCATAGATTTTAGTGGAATTTCTCGTGATTTTTCAGAGGTGTATAAAAAACAACTCCGAACCTTTGAAGCCAAACAAAATCAGACCAACGGCGAAGGAGGACATATATTTTGGGTTTCAGATTTTCAGAAAAAAATGCTCCCAAATTTGAATGAAATAGCATTTGATTCAGCTTATAATTATTATGTTTTGCCTATTTCTCCTACAAATGTTTCGACTTTGCTTATAGATTCGGTTTGGTTGGATAATCCGTTTGTACAGCCCAATACACCACAAAATATTACAATTCGTGTCAGAAATTTGGGAACAGAATCTGTTGAGAACAAAAGTTTACAACTTTTTATTGATGGAAAACAAGTTTCGGCAAGCGTAGTAAGCCTAGCAGCACAGAGCGTGCAGGAAATTGAAATGAATTTTTCTGTTACCAAAACCACAGGAACAGTTTCAGCAAAAGTAAGCATAGAAGATTATCCCATTTTGTTTGATAACGACTATTTTTTTACGCTAAGAATAGCTCCAAAAATAAATATTTTAAATATATTTGAAAGACAAAGTGAAGCGCAAGTTTATATTAGAAATGTTTTTACAAACGCAGACTTTTTTAATTTTTCAGCTACCTCTACGCAAAACTTGGATTATAATGTCCTTCAAAATACAGATTTAGTAGTTTTGGAGGGAATCTCATCGCTGGATGAAGCTCTGCAACGAGCTTTAAGAAAGTTTCTTTCTGGTGGGGGAAATGTTTTGGTTTTTCCGTCTCCTAGCTCAAAGCCTAATGATTTTAACTCAGCGTTGGGAATTTCTGTTCGTAGCATGAATGCAGAGGCTGGAGTAGGTTTAGCCCTTTTACCTCCATCAGAAAATGAACCCTTTTTTGATGGTGTTTTTGAGCAAATTTCATCGTCTATGTCTATGCCAGTAGCGACAAGTGTTTGGTCTGGGCTTTCATCTGGACAGTCTATTTTAAAATTTAGAAACGGACAACCTTTCTTGATGCGCCAACAGACAGCCGAAGGAAATGTTTTTGTCTGTGCAGCTCCATTAGAGGAAAACTGGAGTGGCTTTGGAAAACATGCTCTTTTCGTTCCGACAATGTACAAAACAGCATTGAGTAGTCTTTCGCAAGCTGATTTGTTAGCCTACAATTTGGAAGACCAAACAGCTATTTTGTCTTTAGATTCACTTCAAAAAAATACTATTTTTGAACTGGTTGCTATTAATCAGAATATAGAACAGGGAAATACAACTCAAAGTCAAGCTATTATTCCATCACAGCGTATTTCGGGAAATAAACTGATTTTTGAAATTCCTCGTTCATCGTTAAAGGCTGGTTTGTATTATATACGAAACAAACAAACTCAAAAAATAGAAACTCTTTTAGCTTTCAATTATTCAAGAGAGGAATCTTATCTTGATTTTCATTCAGAAGAAGAGATTAAAACAGCATGGGCAGCAAATTCGAATGTACAAGTTTTTTCTCTTGGAAATAGCGATGTAAAAGAGTTTGCAAAAACATTCAAAGAAAAAAATGAAAATATTCCCTTGTGGAGATATTTTATTGTGGCAGCTTTGATAGCAGTTTTAGTGGAAGCAGTTTTGGCTAGAATTTTTAGTAGAGCTTCGGAATAGGCTATTCTTCTTCATCACAAACCAAAAAAGGACGAATTAAGATATAAGGTTTTTCTTTAGGTAATTTTGATAAATCAATATATCGCTGTTCTATGTGTTTGTTTTTGAAGTTTTTTTGCTGAATATATTTTCTGATGTCTTCTAAAATGATATAAGATTTAATAGCTTCTATGTTTGGCGAAAAAATCATTATTTCTACACCATAATTCTCTATATCTCCAGTAGTATTATAAACCATATCAATATCAGACTTCATACTAGAATCTAAAAGCGTATTTTTTTCAAAGTTGTAGATTCCAATAGGTTCATAAATGGGTGTAGTTAGAAAATCCAATATTATTGTTTTGTTTCTGTTTTTTATGATTTCCTCTGCTGATAGAGTATATTTCCAATACATAAAAATACACTTGTTTTCCTCAATTTCAACTTCAACACTGTCTGAAAAATCTTTATTATAAACGAGTAAAATTTGTTCTTTCTCTATTATGGCAGTAACATTATTTGCTAAGTCATTTTTTATTACGATAGGGATTGGAGTTTCTTCAATAGCATCTAATCCTACTAAAGTTGTTGTATAGAATTTTTTTGAACAAGAGGTGAAAATTGATAAGACGATTAAAAATAAGGCGTTTTTTATCAAAGCTTAAAAATTTTAATGAAACAATAGATGAAGCTTCTTTAGAGTTAAATATTTTGAAGATGAGGAAGGCGTGTAATAGATATGAGTTAGGTTATTTACAAATTCAAGATAATCCTATAATTGAGTCTATATTCTTCAAAGGAATGTTCGAAGGCTTGCATTTGGTCAGAAACATCAGCATTAATATCAGCCTTTAGCATAGTATCTACTTCTGTAGCTAAACTAGCCATTCTATCAATACCCAATGTGGCTGCACTGCCTTTAATAGTATGTACGTGAAGTTTTAATGTTTTTCTATCTCCTTTATTGAAAGCCATTATTGCCTCAATTAAGAGTCCAGTAGTTTCTTCTTCAAAAAGTTGATACGACTCATCTACCAATTCTCTTCCTCCCCACTTTTGAAGCTGTTGCGCTGTTTGTGTATTGACAATAGGTAGAGTGTTTAGTGATTCAGTAACTGAATTGGTTTGACTAATAGACTTTGACTTTGGTGTAGGCTTTTGTTTTTCTAATGATTTTGTCTCACTCTTGGTAGCGTAAAAATGGGAATCTATCCACTGTTTCGTTTTGCGAACAAGAGTTTCTGCCTTCACAGGCTTTGCCAAATAATCATCCATTCCAGCATCAATGAAACGTTCTTTTTCTTCAGCTACCGTAAATGCTGTCAGTGCAATGATAGGAGGAACAGAGATTTTAAGACGTTTTATGAAGCGTGTGGCAGTTACACCATCCATTTCAGGCATTTGAATATCCATATATACTAATTCAAACTGATTTTTTTTTATTTTTTGAATGGCTTCCTTACCATTTACTGCCGTAACGACTTTACATCCTGCTTTTGTAAGTATTATCTCTGCCACTAGCAAATTTGTAGCATTATCATCTACTAACAATATGGAAGGATTGCCCACAAAGGAATTTTCCCAATCAGAAGAATTAATCTCATTTTGAGTTGTGTTGTCATCTGTGGTATTTATGTTGTCTTGAACATTATGCCCCATGCTTTTTAGAGCCTCAAACGAAAAACTAAATGTACTTCCCTCATTTTCTTTTGACCAAACTTGTATAGTTCCTCCCATTATTTCTACAAGCTGTTTGGTTATGGTCAGTCCCAAACCTGTTCCACTCACTGTTTTTTGATAGTTGTGTTGCAGTTTGGAGAAAGAATCAAATAAAAACTCTTGGTTTTCTTCTGGAATTCCTATTCCTGTGTCTCTCACCTCTCCCTGTAAGAGTAGTCTTTTGTCTTCTTCTTTGAGTGTCTTGACCGAAACCGTAACACTTCCTCTTGGCTTATTGTACTTAATAGCATTAGAAACAAGGTTGCTGAAAATTTGTAACAAACGGCTTTTATCTGCTATTATATATTGAGAAGTTCCTTTTTCTAACGAGATAGAAAGTGAGATTGATTTTTTTTGCAGTTCTTTTTCAAAAAGTAGAGGTAGTTGGTTTAAAAGAGGTTCTATTTCAAATACTTCTGGTTTCAAAAGCATTTTATTTGCCTCTATTTTAGATAAATCTAATACATTATTTAAGATAGACAACAAATTTTTTGAAGCACCTTCAATAGTATTTATATAATTATTTTGTTCATTATCTAATGGAGTAGTTCGCAACAAATCAATCATTCCTATGATTCCATTCATAGGAGTTCTGATTTCATGACCCATATCTGCCAAAAACTGTTTTTTGCTTTCTAAGATTCGCTCTATGTCTTCTTTTTTCGACTTTATTGTTTCCTTATTTGTTTTTTCAGTTTCATTTACCTCTCTAGCAATTCCTTCTATGCCTACAATGTCTCTAAGCAATTTGTTATTTTGGTAATATTGATTTTCAATCGTTTGAAAATTACAAAGCAGTCTTTTAGTTACTCCTAGCTTTGAAATCACTTTTATTTCATAGTTTTTGATTTTTTTACGCTCTTTTAGTATAAAAAATAGATTTTCTAGATTTTCTTTTGAAAGTAAAAAACTATGAAGGGACTTTCCCACTATTTCGTTGATAGAATACCCTAAAATATCTTTTAC
>NZ_JAHDIG010000014.1:0-6001 GCF_020630935.1 Bernardetia sp. | reverse complement strand
ATAGAAGTAATCGTACCTTCAGTATCGGTTTGGAAATAAATGTCTTGAAAAGCTTCAAAGATAGTTTTGAATTTTATATCGTGTTCTTTTCTGTCCAAACGAACTAAGGCTGAAAGAATCATTTGATGAAAACAATCTAAAAAACTGACTGTACTATCATCTATATTTTTATAATTTTGAGCTGATATACAAACAAAAATATTTAATAACTGACTGGTTTTTTGAAGTGGGAAATACAAAAAATGGTATTTCTTGTCTTGTTGTACACAAATAATTTTTCTTGGTCTGTTACCTTTTTGAGCGATTTCTTTATTCAATACTTGCATTGAATTTTCATCTATTAAGAAATCCTTTTGGGTATATTTTTCTGAAAAAAAAACTTGGTTTTCTGATAAAGCAATAGAAAATTGGAGATTAAAAACTTTTTCTAAGTGTTGGGAGATAGACGTATATAATTCACTAAAAGACAAGCAACTATTTACTGATTTCAAGAATGAAAACAACGCTTGTGCTTGGTCTTGAGAAGGTACAGAAAATTCAGAAGTTGCCAAGGAAGAAGAAGATAATATTTTGGTTTCTGTCATGAAAAGATGTTTTTGCTTTCTCTAAGTTCTAATGATTATCTTTGCAAGTAACTTAAATTTAAGAAATAATTGTGAAGCACCACACTAAATTTTCAAAAAAGTGAGACAATAATTTTTTATAGGTCTATTTGTAGAAAACTTAACCATTTATATTCAAAACATTAATTCTGATTTATGTCATCTAATCGTTATCAAACTTTAAAAATAAAAGAAATTGTAAAGGAAACTCCCGATGCAATCACCATACACCTCAAGCAACCTCTATTTCGTAAAATTCCTTATTATGCAGGACAGTTTTTAACACTTATCGTAAAAGATGAAAACGGTAAAAAGTATCGTCGTGCTTATTCATTGTGTTCTGCTCCTCATTTGGATAGTACACTTGCCGTAACAGTAAAGCGAGTAGAGGGTGGAGTGGTATCAAACTTATTAAATGATACTTTAAAGGCTGGTGAAAAGTTAGAAATTATGGAGCCAATGGGTAATTTTGTTTTGAGAACCCATCCAGACAACAGTCGTCATATTGTGCTTTGTGCTGGAGGAAGTGGTATTACGCCCTTGATGTCAATGCTAAAAGTAGCTTTAAATTATGAAAAAAATAGTGTTGTTTCCTTGATTTATACGTGTAGAGACGAGGAGAATATTATTTTTAAAGACCAGTTGGATAAACTGAAAGAAAAACATAGCGACAGGTTGAATGTAATCTATGTCTTGACACAGCCTAAAACAGATATATCTACAAAAGAAAATCATTTTAAAGGCAGAGTTACAAAAGATTTTATCAAAACCACTTTAGGAAACTTGCCTAGCAAAAAGGAAAGTATTTTTTATTTGTGTGGACCAGAGGGAATGATGCAAACCATAGAGGAAACACTTTCTGAAATGAATGTAGATAGTAATACAGTTCATAAAGAAAATTTCTTTGCACCTGTTGCTGAAGACACAGATAATGTTGTTCCAGACGGTAGAAAAAACGTTATTATTTCGCTCAATGGAGAGCAATTAGAAGTAGCTGTTGATGCTAAAAAGACAATTTTAGAAGCTGCCTTAGATGATGAGATTGATATGCCTTATTCTTGCCAAAGTGGACTCTGTACGGCGTGTCGTGGACTTTGTTTGTCAGGAGAAGTAACTATGGATTCTAATGAAGCTCTTAGTGAAGCTGAAATTACAGAAGGCTATGTTCTGACCTGCCAAGCGCACCCACTTACAGACGATGTAAAAATAGATATGGATGCTTAATCTGTGTTTTTTCCATAACGAAGGGTTTTCAAACCCTTCGCTATGAAAAAAATCATCTTGCCGTTGTTCGTGTCTCTAACAACGACTAGTTTTTAAAATACGAATGATTTAACTCAAAAATGCCAAAAGATTCTCTATATGCATTAAAGACTTTTTGAATTTGTTCTTGCTGATGCTGTGCCATCATTTCATACATTTTTGATTTTATACGAGGATATTCCTCAAATATTTCTAAGATATTGGCAAGTGGCAAGATATAAAGCTGTGTAACAGCATCCGAACATATTGCATTGTAAAGCCTATGTGAACCGTGTACTAGACAATTTTCTCCAAAACAGTTTCCTTCTTCTATTTTTCCTAGTTCTTCAAAGCGTTCTCCAATATCTAATTCTAATTTAATCTGACCAATTTTTACAATATAAAGTGCTTGACTTGGGTCATTTCTAAAGAAAACAACTTCTTCTTTTGCATAATTTCTCAAATAAAGATTTGGCAAAAACACCATTAGTTCCTCATCTGTCAGACAAGAAAATAAAAGCATTTTCCGAAGGAAATTCATTAGTTGTTTGTCCTTTGAGGAGTATTTACGAGCAAATGGATTCCACATATACCAATTAAGAGTTGAGGATTAAAAATTATATATCTAAAATGCTTTCAACATTTTCTTGTATCAAAACTTCATAAGAATCTAAATCAAGACATAACAAGTTGCCCAAAAACCATTTGTGTTTGTAAACACATCCATTATCTAAGCAGATAGAAGGAGCGTTTCTTTCAATATCTACCAAAATATCGTTTAAAAATGTTGGGTTGTGTCCAAAGATAATCGTTTTGTTTTTGAAAAGAGAGTTTTTAGTAGCATCATTTATAGAAAAATCTCTTATCCAAAGCATAGATTCAGTATCTAAAAATGGAGTTTCATCATTAAGATTAAATCCTGCATGCACGAGCAAAAAATTATCCAACTCATAGAAATAAGGTAAGCTGGACACAAAATCATAATGCTTTTTATCAAATTCAGTTACTTCATTTTCATATTTGTCGTCTTCCAACATCATTTGTTCGTGATTGCCACGCAGAGGAAAGATTTGATACCCTTTTTTACTCTGTTTTTCTTGAAGATTAATAATCAAATCTAAAACTTCTTTGCTATAATTACCTTTATTGATGTAATCTCCTAATAGAAAAAGCTGGTCATTTTCAGTTAGCTGTATTTTTGATAAAAGAGCTTCAAATGTCTCTAAACAGCCGTGAATATCTGGAATGACAAGCCTTCTACCCAAACTGTTTTTAGGAATAAACTTTGAAATTTTTGAATGTTGGATTTTCAAATTGTAAAATAAAATATATATCGTAGGGACAATGCATGCATTATCCCTACAAAATTGATTTAACCAAAAAGAGAATCATCTTTTCCATTTTTAGAATCATTATTTTTTATATCTCCCTTTACAGTTGGGTCAAATAAAGATTCTGCTTTTGAAGGCTCTGGCTCTACAAAATTAGCTTTATAGATAGCAGGTTCTTCTAGTTTTCTACCTAACGCTCTCCAGCCTTTTATATCCTCTAAAGTATGAAGCAAATAAGAAATTTTAAACTTCTTACGATTTTGCTGATAGAAAATTTCTACTTTTAAGTTCTTGCTTTCTTCTTCTTCAAAATACACAGCCAAAACTTCAGATTTTTGATGTTCTGGCACAAAGGTAAATTCTTTTCCAACAGTTGAAGTCTCTATTTTAAAACGTTTGATGTAGTGATTTTTTCCTTTTCCATCGTAGTAAACAGCCGAAATAATTGCTTCTGGGTTGAATTTCTGAATAGAAAGTACTCGTTTTACATCATAACGATTGGTAAGTTCGTAGTTGGTTTGTTCGTAACTTCCATCTTTATAAATAACTAAAATTGTATCTTCATTATCAAAATCGCCGAGCTTTTGACCTATTTCATCTTTGTTGAGCGTTCCAGTTACAGTGTCGTAATAGATTTCTAATGCTCCTAATGTAGATTCTCCTTCTTTAGCAAGTTTGATTCTACGAACTGGATATTTTGTAAGCTGATTTCCTTTTACACCACGTCCTTTTATTTCTAATTCGGCAAAATTAAAGTCAAAGTTTTTGATTTTTGCTTTACACGCATTTGACAAAAGAATATTGATAACTTCGGCTTCTCCGTTCGGATTGGCAGAGAAATAATGTACTTTAGAAAGTTTGTGGTCGCTGGCAAGGTTGTATTCTCTTTCACGAGTTACCCCCAAAACTTGGAAACGTTTGACATACGTAATGCCTTTTTTTCCGTCTAAATATGCCATATTATACACCATTCGCTCATCCCCTTTTCTAAAAACATCTACGTGAATGATATTTTTTCCTACAAAAACTTTATCAGCTACCTTCACAACTTGCATTACACCATCTTCTCTAAAAATAATAATGTCGTCTAAGTCTGAACACTCACAAACAAACTCGTCTTTTTTCAAACCAATTCCGATAAAGCCTTCCTTACGATTTACATAAAGTTTTGCATTGTTGGCAGCTACTACGGTTGCTTCAATATTGTCAAACGAAGAAATTTGTGTTTTGCGTTCTCTTCCTTTTGCATATTTTTTCTTTAATTCCTTGAAATAATTGATAGAATACGGCGTAATATTTTCTAAATTATAACGCACCTCTTCCAATTCTTTTTCCATTTTGAGGCGCAAGTCGTCTGCTTTTGCTGTGTCGTATTTGGAAATGCGTTTGATTTTGATTTCTGTCAGTTTCGTAACGTCTTCATCGGTTACTTCTCTATAAAAATCTTTTTTGTAAGGTTCTAAACCTTTGTGAATAGTCTGGATAACTTCTTCCCACGTTTTGGCTTCTTCTATTCGCTTATAAATCCCTTCATCTATAAACAGCCGTTCTAAAGAAGAGAAAAATATTTTTTCTAAGAGTTCGGCTTCTCTAATTTCTAATTCTTGCTTGAGCAAATCACGTGTAAAATCTGCACAAGATTTTAACATTTCATTTACATCAATAAAATGAGGTTTGTCATCAATAATCACACACGCATTTGGAGAAATAGAAACTTCACAATCTGTAAAAGCATAGAGCGCACTCATCGTAACGTCTGGCGAAGTATTGGGCGCAAGCTGTACCAAAATTTCTACTTCGGCTGCTGTATTATCGATTATTTTCTTGATTTTTACCTTGCCTTTGCTATTAGCTTTCAAGATAGAATCTATCAAACTTGTCGTTGTTGTTCCGAAAGGAATATCACGAATAGCAAGCGTAGTTTTATCAACTTGTTCCATTCTAGCACGTACACGCACTTTTCCACCACGTTTTCCTCCGTTATAATTATCTATATCGACAAAACCACCTGTCGGAAAATCTGGATAGAGATTAACTTTTTTCCCTCTAAGCGCATCTATAGAAGCATCTATGAGTTCTATAAAATTGTGAGGCAAAATTTTGGTAGAAAGTCCGACAGCAATTCCTTCTACACCTTGTGCCAAGAGCAATGGAAATTTTACTGGCAGCGCAGTAGGTTCTTTTTTTCTACCATCGTAAGAGAGTTGCCATTCAGTAGTTTGTGGGTTGAACAAAACATCAAGTGCAAACTTAGACAAACGAGCCTCAATATAACGAGAAGCTGCTGCTCCATCGCCTGTACGAACATCTCCCCAGTTTCCTTGTGCGTCGACGAGTAAATCTTTCTGTCCCATATTGACGAGCGCATCTCCAATAGAAGCATCTCCGTGTGGGTGGTACTGCATTGTCTGACCAATAATATTTGCTACTTTATGATAACGTCCGTCGTGCATTTCGTTCATGGCGTGCATCAATCGGCGTTGTACAGGCTTCAAGCCATCTTCTATGCGAGGAACAGCACGTTCCAAAATTACATAAGAAGCATAATCTAAAAACCAGTTTTCATACAGTCCAGAAACAGGAAGCACATCAGAAGCTCCATTGCCATTTAAGGAATTAAAGTTTTCTGTATGTTCTTGTAACTCGTCGCCTGCGTGTCCATTCGTATTTTCTGCACTCATATATTTTCTTTTATCTTTAGTTCTAGTAGTTTTTTATTGCTAAAAATATTAGTCAAAAGGTTTTGTAAATATCTTTTGATTTATAACAAGTTTACAAATTTACACAAAATACAATAGAATGCTAAATTATTTAGCAAAATATTTT
>NZ_JAHDIG010000013.1 GCF_020630935.1 Bernardetia sp. | reverse complement strand
ATCACTAATCACTAATCACTAATCACTAATCACTAATCACTAATCACTAATCAAATTTGATAACACAAGTAGAAAATCCAGTTTTAGAAATCCACGACCTAACTGTTAGTTATGAGCGCAAGCCTGTGCTGTGGGATATTGATTTGTCTATTCCAAAAGGCGCATTGGTGGGGATTATTGGACCCAACGGAGCAGGAAAATCAACGCTGATAAAAGCTGTTATGGGATTGCTTCCTCTGAGTAGTGGTTATGTAAAGCTAATGAATAGAAGCCTTGATGAGGTTAGAGACAAAGTTAGTTATGTTCCACAGAGAGAATCTGTCGATTGGGATTTTCCAATTTCAGTTTTTGAAGTGGTTTTGATGGGACGTTATGGAAAAATGGGACTTATGCGTCGTCCTTCAAAAAAAGATAAAGAAATTGCATCTAAATCGTTAGAACAAGTAGGGATGAGTGCCTTTGCTTCTCGTCAGATTTCACAGCTTTCTGGAGGACAGCAGCAACGTGTTTTTTTGGCTAGAGCCTTAGCACAAGAAGCTGATTTGTATTTGATGGATGAGCCATTTGTAGGAGTAGATGCAGCTACCGAATCGGCAATTATTGCCCTTTTGAGAGAAATGAGAGAACAAGGCAAAACGGTAATTGTAGTTCATCACGATTTGCAGTCAGCAGCAGAATATTTCGACTGGACGGTATTACTAAATATGCGTTTGGTAGCTAGTGGAAAAACAAAAACTACTCTGACAAAAGAGCTTTTGGAAGAAACATACGGAGGCAGGCTAACTGTTTTGTCTGAAGTGGGAAATCTTTTGAAAAAGGCACAGTTTCCTTCTAGGGAGGATTAAGTTTTCTAGCTCAAGATTTTATCTTGTGTTGAATAATTAATCTTTTTCCCATTTTCTATGGTTTGTTCCTTCTTTTCTAATGATTTGCCAGTTATTTTTTTGAGCCATTTTAAAAAGACGTTTTCTTAGTCTTCTAGGATAAAATATCTTTCTGCTAGTTTTTTTATAACTATATTTTTGAAAGAAGCCTAATTGAGCTAAAACTTCATAGGTGGCTGCACCACAACGCATTCCAAAAAAAGCATAATCATAAGGTGGATGTCCTACATAAGCAGACACAATACTATCAAATGTTTCTTTCTGTGTTGTTGTAATTGGAATATGAATAATAGCTAGTTTTACACTGTCTGGATGTCCTCCAAAAATAGCATAAAAACTAAGTGCAGAATGAATAGCATACGTGCTGTGCTTGTCTTCATTGTTAGGAAATATGTGAAATTTATCCTTGCTAGGTAAAAAATTCAAAACTCTACCTTCTTCAACTTCTAGTCCTACATGTCCTCCTAAAATACCACCAAACCACTTCTTTTCTGTTTTCTTATACTTTTTTAGAGGCTTTGAACCATATAAAAAATGTACTTTTAAGATAGTTGTATCTTGAGAGTAACAACAAAATACAACAAGATAGAAAGAAAAGATTAGTACTATTTTTATTTTACCTAAAATTAATCGGACACTTTACTTCTTCTCTGCCTCTAGCCGAACGCCTTACATCGTATTTTGGCATATAAACTAAACTAATTTCATAACTTCCCCCAACTCCCACAAGCGAAGCCAGCGCAAAATCATAACTTACGCCAAACTGCCAGTTTTCCACTTTTACTCCACTCACTAAAGCAAGAGACGAGGAAGGCAAAAGCTGTGTTCCACTACGAGTAGGCAGACCACGATACCACGCACCAGCATACAGAAAGTCCCACTCCCAGTTTACACCAAAGTCAAATTGCGTAAATGGATTCTGATATTGAAAAATAGCAGATGGAATAAGCGTATGTTCGTCATTGAGATTGATTCTGTATCCTGCTTGTCCTGTCAGTCGGATAGGTAATTTGTCTTGAATAGTAGAAACAGAAATATCTGGCTGCAAAAGATGATAGGCTGCTGCTCCTATCCACATTTTGGAATTATAGACCACCAAACCTGTACCAAAATCTGGATAACGACTTACAAAATTGCCAAACTCTTCTGCCGTTACATTTCCACTAATCATTGCATCTTCGAAGCGCAAACCGTCCATTCCCTGCGTGCGTTGTCCATAGCTTAGTTGTGCTGCCATTGAGAGTTGCCAATCGTTTTGAAACTGCACTCTATACGAATAAATTCCAGCCACTTCTAAATTATTTGCATTCAGAGAACCTACTCTATCTTGCTTTACCCAGCCTCCAACTGCTCCTCTTCCTGTTCCAAAGTTATAATCAAAAGCTCCAAAGAAAGACTGTATTCCACCGTTTACACCATACCACTGCTGACGATATAGAGCCGAAGCTCTCCAATGAGGAATTGTTCCTGTCCAAGCAGGATTTACGGTCATTGGCGCACTCCAAAACTGTGTAAAACGGCTATCTTGCGCCGAAACGGAATGAAAAAAAGTGTAAAAAATTAGTGTCAGAACTAGAAAATATTTTTTCTCAAATTTAAAATGTGGCTGCATCTTGTTTCTTATATAATTACAAACTGTCTTCTCTAATCTCTCAAATTATAAACAATAACGCTTAGAGATATATTTTATTTACAAATTTATCAATTTAGAAGTTAGATTGTTGATTTTATATAAAGTTGTTTTTGGTTAAAAATCATTCATATAATTCCATTTATTAGTCAGATGTCAGAAAATAAAAACAAGTTTTTTTCTCAAACTATCATTTCTTGGTATCATCAAAACAAACGAGACTTGCCGTGGCGTGATACCCAAAATCCCTATAAAATATGGCTTTCTGAAATTATCTTACAGCAGACAAGAGTAGTGCAGGGAATGCCCTATTATGAAAAGTTTATTGAGAATTTTCCAACAGTTCAGCAACTGGCAGCAGCCGACGAACAAACCGTTTTGAGATTTTGGCAAGGCTTAGGCTATTATTCAAGAGCTAGAAATCTACACGCAGCAGCAAAATATATTTCAAATGATTTGAATGGAATTTTTCCCAAAACGTATTCAGAAATTAAAAAACTAAAAGGTGTAGGCGATTATACAGCAGCAGCAATTTCTTCATTTGCCTTTGACGAAGTGCAGGCAGTAGTGGATGGAAATGTGTATAGAGTTCTAAGTCGTTTTTTTGGAATTGAAAAAGATATTACAGAAACTAAAAACCAAAAAGAATTTAGAGAGCTTGCTCAAAATCTCATAGATGCAACTCAACCAGCTATTTATAACCAAGCCATTATGGAATTTGGAGCGTTGCAATGCGTTCCGAAAAGTCCAAACTGTCAAGTTTGTCCTTTGCAAAAAAAATGTACAGCTTTTGAGAAAAAATTAATAGAAAAATTGCCCATAAAAGGAAAAAAAACAAAGGTTACAGACCGTTTTATGCACTATTTTGTTTTTAAGAAACGAGAAGGAAATAAGGAAAAAGTATTGCTTAGGAAACGAGGGGAAGGCGATATTTGGCAAGGTTTGTATGATTTTTTTCTAATAGAATTTCAACACAAAGATAAGAAGGGATTTGAGCCTCTCAAGGAGTTAGAGCAATACTTAGAAATAGAAAATACCAAACTTACACACGAATCTATTATTTTTAAGCACCAACTTTCTCACAGGACGCTTTATGCAAAATTTTATACGCTTGAAATCATGTCAAATGAAAAACAATTTTTATATTGGCAAACATTAAAGGCTAAATATGACTTAGAAGAAATAGAATGGCAAAATTTGGATAAAATCCCCAAACCTGTCTTGATTAGTAAATATCTTGACTATTTGGAGCAGCATCTTTTCTAAATCTGTGATTTTTTTTGTATTTTTGTGTTACTATTCTCTATTTTTAAAACACCAATTTTGCAAACAAATTTTCTAAAGACGAAGTAAATCAAACCAATTTTACATTTCACTTTTATAAAATAATTTTATTAAAATATGGCAGGAGTAAATAAAGTAATCTTATTAGGAAATCTTGGGCAAGACCCAGAAGTTCGTACTTTAGAAAACGGAAGCAAGGTAGCGACAATTTCTATTGCTACAAGTGAAAATTATAAAGACCAGTCAGGAGAGTGGCAAGAACGCACAGAATGGCATCGTGTAGTGTTATGGCGTTGGCACGCAGAAAAAGCTGAAAGGCTTAAAAAAGGAGATAAAATTTATATTGAAGGTAAACTAGCGACTCGTTCGTGGGAGCAAGACGGAGTAAAAAAATATGTAACCGAAGTAGTAGCAAATGACATACAATTTACAGCAAAAGTAGGTGATGGCAACTACAATGGAGGTGTTCCGATGCCAACACAAGACCCTTACGCTGGAGGCTCAAATGCTTCTACAACTTCTTCTACACCAAAGACAGAAGTAGCTCAAGATTTGAGTGGTTCTTCCAACCCAGAAGATGATTTGCCTTTCTAATCTAAAACTTAATTTTTTATTACCTTGAACGAGAGCGACAGTTTTAGTTGGAACTTTACCACTATTGTAGATAGTTTTCAAAGTCTAGATATTCTTTTGCAAATAAATGGCATTCAGGCATCTAGTTTGGCAATGTATGCCTTCGAACTCTTTTTTATTCTCATTCTATTGCTGCTTTCGGGACTGATTTCAGGCTCGGAAGTAGCGTTTTTTTCGCTTACCAATCAGCAAATAGAAGAATGTAAGGAGAGTAAAAAACTCGTGGATAAAAAACTATTAGAGCTTTTGAGCAAACAAAAACTGCTTTTAGCTACTATTTTACTCCTCAACAATCTTGTCAATGTAGCGATAGTAATTATTTCTACTTATATGATGTGGCAGATTTTTGGGCGTGAGGAAGAAGGACTTGTAGTGGTTATCCTAACGGCAGTTGTTACAGCTGGAATTGTATTTTTTGGTGAGGTTGTGCCAAAGGTAATTGCTCGTCAGCGTGCGCTTTTATTTTCTAGGAGTGTGGCTCGTCCAATGGCATTTGCAACTGCGGTTTTACAGCCTGCAGCTTGGATATTAGCTTTTATGGGAGAAAGACTTGAAAAGAGTGTCAAGCAAGGACGAAACCACGACCCTGTTTCGGTAGAGCAACTCAACAAAGCCTTAGAACTTACCACCAACAATGAGGCTGCAAAAGAAGCTAGGCAAATTTTGAGAGGAGTTATCAACTTTGGGCAAATCAATGCCAAGCAAATCATGACTTCTCGTACTTCCATTACAGCCATAGAATATTCTACTTCGTACAACGAACTCTTAGAAACTATAAAGGAAAGTGGTTATTCAAGAATTCCGATTTATAAAGAAAAAGTAGATGATATTGTCGGACTGCTTTATGCTAAAGACTTGTTGGCACACCTTAAAAAAGGGAATGACTTCGAATGGCAACAACTTATCAGAGAAAATGTGTTTTATGTTCCCGAAACAAAAAAGATAGACGACCTTTTCCAAAATTTTCAAACCAGACATATCCACATGGCTATTGTGGTAGATGAATATGGAGGAACTTCTGGATTGGTTACTTTAGAAGATGTTATTGAAGAAATTGTTGGAGAAATAAACGACGAGTTTGATGATGAGGAGGAACGTTTGTTTGTCCGAACGGCAGAAGATGAGTATGTTTTTGAAGGAAAGACGCTGTTAAGTGATTTTGTAAAAGAGTTTGAATTACATGCCAGTCATTTTGATAGCGTAAAAGGGGAAAGTGAATCGCTTGGAGGGCTTATGCTAGAGCTTTTTTCGAAGATGCCAATGCGAGGAGAGAGCAAAGAGTTTGCTCCTTTCGAATTTATTATAGAATCGGCTGATAGAAAACGAGTAAAAAAAGTGAAAGTTAGAGTATTGCAGCGAGAAGACCAAAGAGAAGAAGACTAATGGCAAAAAGTTGTAGATAAAAACACTGTCCAATATTATGTCTGAGGCTAAAAAAATTGTAATAGAAGATATAGAACAACTTTTTAAGTTGCATTATGCTTCTATGTGCCGAACTGTTTTTAGAATGGTAAAAGATGAAGCCATTGCAGAAGACATTGTGCAAGACGTATTTTTTAATTTTTGGAAAAAAAAAGACCAGCTCAACATCACTACTTCTGTTGCAGCCTATCTCAAGCGCTCGGCAGCCAATGCAGGAATAGATTACCTTCGTAAGAAACGCCCTACCTCCGACAATGCTCTTGATATTGATGAGCCTATCTATCAACACTTAGCCGTTGATACTAACCAAAGTGATGAAAATATTCGTACTGAAGAGTTATCCAATCATATAGAAACTGCTTTAGAAGCACTGCCACCACGCTGTAAGGAAGTCTTTATGCTCAATCGATTTGAAGATATGAGCTATCAAGAAGTAGCCGATACATTAGGTATTTCTATCAAAACTGTAGAAAATCAAATGGGTAAAGCTCTCAAAATATTGAGAGTAGAGTTGAAAGATTATCTACCTTTTTTAGTAGCTTGGTTACTGTATTAAACCTTAACCATCGCTACATTTCCTAATCTTTGATGCAGTCGTTGTCCTTTTCTACCTGTTACTAAATTTTTGATAGAAGTAAGAAAAGGCATAGGAGGAACAGATGCCATAATCTTCAAGTCGGATAAGAAATTGGTTTGCTCATCTAAGAAAAGCAAAACTTGTTCAATAGAGTTGTTTCGAAACATATCTGTAAAAATACGTTGAATATCTGCTGGGTCTCGTTCCATAATATTCAGAATCATAGAATCATAGGTTTCAAATTGCTTATTGAATTTTTCATTATAATGAAAATTACCTGTTTTTTGAAATGCCTCTATTCTACATTTTGCATCTCTGTACATTCTTAGAAAAGCATAGCCTGTACTTGGCTTGGCTCTGCCTGCTTTTGTTCCAAGATAAATGATATTTTTAGCTTTTGGTTGCTCAAACTTATAATCGCTCATCGGAATTACACCGTATTCTTCTTCTTCTTCAATCTTGTAATTCTCTACACCAAGTTTTGTCGCAATATAACTTTCAAGCCGTACTTTATAAAGTTCTTTATTTCTCAAAAGTTCGTCGGAGAACAATGTATATTCCACCAATGCTTTTGTAGGGGAAAATGGCAAGATATAAACAAATTCAACAGCGTTGCGCTGTGGCAAACGCATATCAAAAAGCTGTACAGTTTCCGAATCAAAGACTGGCTCATCAGTTTCGATGGTGTATCCTAAAAAATGTTGTAGCAGCGAATGATAATCATTGCTTTTAGGTGGAATATCTTCCTTTAGAAAACGAGAATCAAAAACATACTCTGACCTAAATATTTTATTCCCAAATTCTTCTGTGAGACTAACTTCGGCTTCATTTTCTGAAATAGATTTTACTTCATTTACTTCTGCTTGTAGAAACTCTATATTTTCAAATTCAGAAAGTTTTGCATTAACAAAATTATAAAAATCAATACCACGAATCATTTTGTATTTCAATGATGTTAAGCGGTCTGTCTTATCAATTTGTGGAGCAAGGAAGCGAACCTTTTCCCATTCTTTATGTACTATGATATCAAAATCAGTTTTTTGGTTTGTCCAAAAAGACCAGGTTCTGTTGTTAGTGTCTTTTTTTTCTTTATCAATAACTAAAATATTCTTTTTAGATAATGTTTCGTTTTTAGACATTTTGTATAGCAACATTAGTGCTGCTGCGCCCCCTCCTGTAAAAATAATATCGTAATTCATTGACTGGTATGAGATGAAAAAATAGGTTGTGAAATATAAAGCCAAAACTCAAAATTACTTTATTATGTTTGTTTTTACTGTTTATAAAAATCAGTAGATAGTTGTTTTTTCGATGAAATGAGGATTTATACTGATTAAAATTATTTTAATTCATGGATATGTGTTGCTATTTCTTTTAGCTTTTAGCCTTTAAAATCTGTGTTATTTTTTGTATTTTTGTTAATTATTTGAGCTTAAAAAATATGTAAAAGGCTGAACACAAAATTGTATGAATTATCCTTCCAAATTGGTAGAAGATGCTGTTAATGAAATTTCTCGTTTGCCTGGAATTGGTAAAAAATCAGCTCTTCGCTTAGCTTTGCATCTTCTTAGTCAAGAGCTTCAAGATGTACAAGAACTTACCAATTCTCTAATAGCTTTGAGAGAAAAAACAGTCTATTGCAAAAAATGCCATACTATTTCAGATACAGATATTTGTAGTATTTGTAAAAGTCCTAAAAGAGATGAGAGTATAATTTGTGTAGTGGAAGAAGTTCCAGACTTACTGGCAATAGAAAATACAGCACAATACAACGGGTTGTATCACGTTTTGGGTGGTGTAATTTCTCCGATTGAGGGAATTAGTCCTTCCGATTTGAATATTGATTCTCTTTTAGAGCGTACTCAAAATGGCGTAAAGGAAGTCATTTTGGCTCTTAATGCGACGATGGAAGGCGATACAACAGCTTTTTACTTAACGAAAAAACTTAGAAAACAAGGTGTTAAAGTTAGTGGAATTGCTCGTGGTGTTCCGATTGGAAGCGAACTAGAATATACAGACGAAATAACACTAGGAAGAAGTATTGCCAAACGTATTACATTTGATTAGTTTATAAACTGACATTTTCAAAACCATTTTCAGGAACACGCATTTCTTCTACCTTACCACTTCCTCGTGAAATTTCTGTCCAGTTTTCTACATCAAAAGAAAAAACAACTAAGCTACATGGGCTTAAAAAACCGTAATCTTTTTCAGAAAGTAAATACATAAAAGCAGATACGGCAGGGTTATGATTGATTAGAAATAGGTTATTGATAGAAGTATCATCAATTTGATTGATAAATTGCAATAAATCTCGTTCCGAACACTGATAGAGTTCATCCTCAATTTGTATTTCTGAAGGTGGATATTTTATTCCATTAGCAATTAAGCGAGCCGTCATTTGCGCTCTCACGGCAGAACTACTGACCATTTTGTCTGCCACAATATCTCTTTGATGTAATAGTTGCCCCAGTTGCATTGCATCTTGTACGCCTCTTTCTGTAAGTTTGCGTTCATAATCTGGATTAGAAAGGCTATAACCTTCAGTTTGTGCGTGGCGTAGTAAGAATAGTTTTTTCATTATTTATAGGACAGAAGAAATTTGGTGTAATTATATTTTATTTTTGAGACTTTCGTTTTTAGTCATCAAAGCCTTCTTTTCGAATACGTAAGCGTGGACGTTTTGGAGGCGTACTTTGTTCTACTTTTTTAAAAGTGATATTTTTCTTTTGCTGTGAACTTTCCGAATTTTCACTGATTTCTTTAGTTATGGCATCATCTTCTGCTTCTTGTATCAGCTCATCAGTTGTTTTAGGAAGAGCTTTCATTTTTGCTTTTAACTGTGCTAGAGCATCTTGAGGCGAAGGCAAATCTAATGTAGGAGCATCTTTTCCTAATGCTTTTTCTACTTCTTTATCTACACTATCTTCTTGGCTGGCAACATCTTCATACGACTGTGCAAGAGCTTCTTGTTCCTCTACTTTCATTTTCATGTCTTCTATCATGTTATGCATGCTGCTATTACTCATCGAAGACATACGCTCGTTTAGGCGACGACTTGTTTCTGAAAGGCGTGAACGCACTTTGAGTGTTTTGAGTTCTCCTTCCCACGTATTTATTTGTGTACGAATTTTTTGAATATCTAATTCCAGTTTTCGAATCATGTTTTCGTAAGCACGAAGATTTTGCTCGTTGGCAGAAGAGACTCTCAAAATTTGGTCCTTTTGTCTAAGAGCTTTGAGGGCATAACGGTCTGCCTCATCCATACTAATATCACCTTTTTCTGCTTTGGCAATAAACTGCATAGCTCGTTGTTCGTATTGATTAGCTGCTCGGTGTGCTTGCTGAACATCTCTTTTGGTTCGAATAGCTAGAGCCTTCATTTCTGCAAGGCTTTTCATGCTATCAGCAAGGTCTTGTTTTAAATCTTTGATAGATTGCTCGGTAAGTGCTACTGGGTCTTCTACTTTATCAAGTTTAGCGTGTGCTTTGGCTTGACCTACTTTGAAAAGACGTTTGAAAAATATCCACATATAATAATAATAATTTAGAATAGGGTAAGAGCCTAGTTTTAGTTCTCAAATTTCTTCTTAAAAAAAGAATATGCCTCATTTACTTTTTGAGACTGTTCGACAGCCCATTTTTGTTTTTGAGGGTTTGCTTGATGACGGTCTGGGTGGTAGGCTTTCATAAGTTTTTTGTAGGCTGTCTTGACCTGCTCAAAAGATGCTCCTTGCTCAAGCCCTAGGGTATGATAATAAATTCGTTCCTTCGGATTGGCTTTAGGAGTCTCAAAATTGTATTCCGTATCAAAACTGCTAGAATAAGAAGAATCATTTCCTAATGAGCCAAATTCTTTTTCATATTCATCATCAATGGCTCTAGCATATTCATCATCAGAAAGTCCATTTTTTTCTAAAAAATCGTTAGTAGTAGAGCGAATAATATTTTTTAATCTATCGAAGAGCATAGTTTTTTATAGTTGTAAATTGCTTGCTTATTACTAGCAACTAAAGAATGAATAAAGCATAATTTATAATTAACGAAAAAAGCCTCCTAAACGTTATGCTTTGTGTTTTTTGTATAAGTTAAGAAAAAGACAGAAAAATTTCATTTTTGATGCAGAATAATTGAAATTATTTTATTCAGACCAATGATTTTATCCTGCTAATGGTTTCGCTAGGGTCTGGCGAAGAAAATACAAAACTACCAGCCACCAACACATCAGCACCTGCATCTACTAGCCTTTTAGCATTTTTAGCATTCACTCCTCCATCAATTTCGATAAGAGCCTTTGAGCCAGTTTTTAAAATCAATTCTTTGAGTTCGCTTACTTTTCTGTACGTTTGTTCAATAAATTTTTGTCCTCCAAACCCTGGGTTTACAGACATAAGACACACTAAGTCAGTTTCTTCAATTACATTTTCTAATTGAGAAATAGAAGTATGAGGGTTTACAGCAATACCAGCCTTACATCCCAAGTTTCGAATTTGTTGTAGATTTCTATGAAGATGTGGACAGGCTTCAATATGAACAGAAATAGTTTCTGCGCCTGCACGAGCAAAATTATCTACATATTTTTCTGGATTTACAATCATAAGATGCACATCTAAAGGCTTTTTTGCGTGTTTGGCAATAGCTTCACAAACAGGAATACCAAACGAAATATTAGGGACAAAAACGCCATCCATAATATCGATGTGAAGCCAGTCGGCTTGGCTCTTATTGAGCATTTCTACTTCATTTTGAAGGTTGGCAAAATCGGCAGCAAGGATAGAAGGAGCAAGAATCATAGAATTTGAAAAAACAGTTTTTGAAAATTAGATTAGAAGTAATACAAATTTAGGATTTAAAAGTTAGAAATGACACTGTTTTTTTACTATATAAAAAAAGCTACTTGACCTTTCAAGTAGCTTTTTGAAATTGAACATTAACTATTTTTAGTTGATGATTAGCTGTTTTATATAAGTTTCTTTCTCAGTTTTGGCTTTCAGAATATACATCCCTTGTGCCATTTTGACAAGACTAATTTGTCCTGCGTTACTTCCTTTTTCAAAAAATTGTGAGTAAACAGCTCTACCAATAGCATCAAAAATAATTATTTGCATGTCTTCTTCAAGAGAAATCCCAAAATCGACAGTGAAATTTCCATCTGGGGTTGGGTTTGGATAAATATTCCAATTGTCCAATGAGATAGTATCTTGGTCATCATTTCTAAAATCAACTTTTAAAGTGTTAATTGCAAAGTTTGTAACATTGGTTGTTGTTATGTTAGGAAGAAATGCTGCATTGTTAAATTCTACTGTTAGGTCATCGACATCGTCTGTATTGATATGTGAAGAGGCTGTTCCTAAGAGAGAAAAAGTTAATTCATTATCTTTTTGGTAAATAACAGAAGCTGTCAAGCCGTCAGGAATGTTTGTAACAGTTACTTTTCCAGTCTGAACGAAGTCTTCACCATTTGTGCCTTCAAATATTCCACAAGGAGAACTACTGATAGAAATTGTATTTCCAATCTGTCCAGAAGTGGGATTGCTTTCTATAAATGTGTTTGCTGAATAGGTTAGTTCTACTGTTGGTACAACAATTACTTCTTGGGTTGCTGTTGCTGTATTTCCATTATCGTCTGTTACAGTCCAAGTTACGGTTGTTACTCCAATAGGAAAAGTACTAGGAGCATCATTACTCACACTTACCTCTCCACAGTTACCATCCGTATTGGGAGTTCCCAAATCTACACTTGAAGCTGTACAACTTCCTGCATCTGTATTTACACCAACTGTGGCAGGAGCTATGATTACTGGCTCGCTATTATCAGTTTTTCTTTCTACTTGAATAACAAATGTATAGGTAGAGTTTATAATATCATCGCTTTTAACAGAAACAGTAGCTGTTTGCACTCCTGCTGCACTTGGCGTGTAGATAATTTCAAAGGTTGCACTTTCTGATGGAGCTATTGAGGTTTTTGATATATTACCTACTGTAAAGTCAGAAGAACCTATAACAGAAATAGCAGGCGTTCCAGTTAGATTTAAGGTTGTAGAACCATTATTTTTGATAATAAATGATTTTGTAATGTGTTGTGGGTTACAGTTATTTGAGCTTCCAAAGTCTGTTCCTGTATTCAAACTTGCAGAAGAAGAACCATTTGCAATAACATTGTTATTTCCTACTATTTCCATTCCTTTTTCTGCCTCAAAACATCCATAGTTCGCTACATAGACTGCTCCTACAGGAAGACCATTTGTAACATGATACCTTTCTGCGCCTACTGCAAGCCTATTTGATGAGAGAGCAACACTTGTACCGACACTTTCACTAAAATGAGGAAAAGGAGATTTGATTATATTTAGTTCAGACCAATTTGTTCCATTTCTTTTGTACAAATAGGCTGCTCCAGAAGATACTTCTATACTATTTTCATTTATAGCACCTACCAATAGATAATCTTCATATAAATCTACTGATGTACCAAAAAATGACCTAAAAGCAGCGTTACTAGCCGTTATTTTGCTTTGCTCTATCCAATTTGTACCATTGTACTTGTAAATATAGACAGCACCTGTTGCATTGTTATCTCTATCAGTTGTTATGGCTAAATAATCGCCTGATATAGATATATCTTGCCCAACGTTCATATTTAGCGATATGTCACTAGGTTGTAATTTATCATTTTGTGTCCAAGTATCCCCGTTTCTACGAAACGTATAAACAGCACCTTCATCAAAATCATTGGTGTTTTGTCTTAATGCACCAACAATAGCCCAGTCGTTTTGAATATCTACTGAAAAGCCAAACAAATCGAATCCATTCAAATCGTTAGAGGCAAGTTTGGTTTGTTCAGTCCATGTTGTACCCTCTCTTTTATATATGTAAGCTGCTCCTGCTGCATCGCCTGCCGTATCTTCTCCCCAAGCTCCTACAATAATATATTCTTTATCAATCGCTACACTAAGCCCAAAATAATCTTCTGACTGTGCAT
Source organism: Bernardetia sp. (assembly GCF_020630935.1). NCBI lineage: Bacteria > Pseudomonadati > Bacteroidota > Cytophagia > Cytophagales > Bernardetiaceae > Bernardetia > Bernardetia sp. The sequence continues at coordinate 63,429 of NZ_JAHDIG010000013.1, read as the reverse complement.
CACTTGCTCTTAATCTTGCTTGCTCTTTCCAAACTCCATTTTCTTTGTGAAAAACATAAGCTGCACCCATCCAAGAAGCCGTTTCTCGCCAATCTCCTACTACGATATAGTCTTCATAAATATCTACAGAACGACCAAAATCAATAGTTATGCGATTTGAACCTCGTAAAATAGCTTCTTCCTCCCAAGATGTACCATTATGTTTGTAAACAGTTGCATTTTTTCTATCAGGATTTCCCACTACCATATAATTCTTCCACATTGCCACAGCTTTCCCAAACTCTCCGAAGCTATTTATATTGTTAGAGGTAATACGACTTATAGGATTAGCAGCTCCAGTTTTACCGTTACCTGTTACTGTAAAAGTAAAAGAAGGTGTAGCAGAGTCATTACTGTTTATAGAAATAGTAGCTGTTTGAGTATTTTCTTGTGTGGGTTTGAATGTAACTACAAAGGTTTCAGTATAAAAAGGTTGTATTGTGCTGTTGTTTGGTTGTTGGATAGTAAAGTCTGATGAGCCAGTAATTTTCACTCCATTTGTTAGTACTAGAGGCTTGTCTCCAATATTTCTAATAGTAAAGGTTTGTGTAATGCTATTAGAGCAGTTAGGGGCGATTGCACCGAAAGCATATGAAGTAGTATGATTTATATTTTCCCTAACTGCTTCAATAGTGAGTTTAGAGCTAGAAGAGGGGTTAAAACTCATGAGCGTGGTGGCAAAGTCATTATATGTACTATGGTATAGCAGGAAAGGTATATCTGTTTGGTCTAATGCTATGCTTATATAATCTGTCATAGGTAAAGTAAAATTAGGTAAGCCAATGTTTACCCAAGTTTCGCCATCAAATTTCATTACCTGTGCTTGAGAGGTAACACCATCTTCGAAGGCAACATAAGGTGTTTCATCTTGCCCTATCACAAGGCTTGGAAAATAACCTGCATTTTCTGAAAATCCTGCATTGCCTACATCAACCCAATTTGTACCATCAAATTTCTTAACGGTCATTTTATTATCCTTTGTGTCATCTCTGAAAGCAATATATGGAATGTCATTTGGAGAAATAGCAAAACTACTACTTTGCACATCAATACTTGTGATGGCTGAAAATCCTAAATTGCCTACTTCTACCCAGTTTGTACCGTCAAATTTCTTAACTACAATGCCATTTGCAAATTCTATCTCATTGTGCATAACATAAGGAGTATTATTGTTATCTATTTTTAACCTATTGCTAGTTACTCCTCCTACATTAGTTTCATTCACAGCATTACCAACATTTACCCAGTTTGTACCATTAAACTTCATAACTATGCTACTTTGAGTATTATCATCTATGAACAAAACATAGGGAGTTCCATTCTTGGCAATTTCTATGCTTGGACTGGATGCGCTTGCAGGACTAAACCCAGCATTTCCCACAAGTACCCAGTTTGTGCCATCAAATTTTTTGACTGTAACAGGAGCATTTGGATCCTCACCATCTTTATATGCAACATATACAACATCATTATTATCAACTGTTATACTATGATAATAAGAGCGACCTGAAAAGCCTCCTGTTCCTAATTCGGTGGTAGTAGTACCATCATATTTCATTACCTTGGAAAGGTTAGTAGCATATTCTGTCAAAACGAAATATACATTGTTTTGAGAGTCTATCACGAGTGCCTCATCGTAGGTAATACCTACATCATTAATGGTAGTGGTAAGGGTTTGCCATTGTGCCTTAACTTGATAAACTATAGATAGTAATAATAAAATGGTTAATGATAGTACTAACGACTTAGTAGAGTAGTTTTTTCTCATCGAATTGGTAATAAAATATAGATTAAAAGAAAATAATAACTACAAAGTTAGTGCTTCTCTTGTTCAAATACAATCATTTTGTTGGAAGGTGTAAATAATTGATTTTTAGTTTTTTAAGAGGAGGGGTGTGATTTTGTACATCGTTTTTTAATTTTAACTAACTCAAAAAAATAGAATCTAAACAAACTTCAATTACACAATACCAATGTTTTTAGAATGTAAGATAGCTTCTTCACTTTTAATAAAATAGCACGTCTCTACCTTCATATTTTTGAGATTTTGAAGGATTTTTTTGGTTTTTGTTTTGGCTTTATTTTGTGTTTGTCTGATATATATTGCCTTCACATTTTGAGGAAATGTTTTACAGATATTTTCATAAATAGTAGGGTCGGCTTGCGAATCATCACCTAACAAGATAAACTCCAAATGAGGATAAAATTCTATTATTTCTTTAATTTTTTGGAACTTATGATTGTGGCTGCCCCTTCCTGTAAAAAGAAAATCTGAAAGACTTGTCTTGATACTTTTTAGCTTTATTACAGCTTTGGGAAGGTCTTGAACCTCTGTAAAACGTTCAATAAAATTGTATAGATTCCATTCGCTACTAGAAACATAAAAAAAAGCGTTGGTTTCGCCTTCTTCTTGTCCAGACTGGCTAAGAAGTCTGTAGTGTGCTGTTACATCTTCAAACGATTTTCTGTTATAGACATTTTTCCAGAGCAGCACATAGAGTTTTTTGAATAAATTATTGGTATGAGAAACCAAAAAAGTATCATCAATATCAGAAATACAGGCTAGTTTTCCATCATAAGGGCGAAGTATCTCAGCAGTTCTGACGACAGATTTACCTTCATGATTGAGTTCTACTTTCACCTTGTTCCATCCTGCTTTAGCATTGTCTTGAAAAGAAGTCTCTAAGGGAATAGAAAAACGAAAATAGCCATCACTAAGTGTCTTAGTGTGTATTTTTTTATTGTTAAAATGAAGATATACGTCTGCATTGGCAATAGTTTTTCTTCGAAAAGTTCTCAAGACAGCATAAGCATGCCTAAACTTAGACTTTTCACTTAGAGGAATAGGCGATTTTTTGAAAACGTGTCCAAAGACAACCAATAACTTATCACTTGCATAGCCTCTATATACTTTTAAATCTGATTTTAAATTAGAAAAAGAACCCATTTTTACTTTTTGAGAGAATTAATTTATATTCTTGCTAACAACTAAATAAGAATGTAGTTTTATATTCAGACAATTATCAACAATTTTATGAACAACACTACCTCATCTATTATTTTTCTCATTATTAATCCTCTTTCTGGAGGAATAGATAAGACTGAAGAATTGCAACATATAAAATCTTTCGTTGCTACCAAAAAACAGTATTTGGTTAGTTATAATACTACTAAAAATCAATCAAAAGATAAGAAAGAAATAGAAAAAATATATACTAAATATCTTCCTCAAAAAGTATGGATAGCAGGAGGAGACGGAACTATTAAGTTGGTGTTAGAAGCTCTTTTTGGGAAAGATATTGTCTTTGGAATATTACCACTAGGGTCTTCCAATGGATTGGCAAAAGATTTAGGGCTTCCCATGAATTTAGAAAGTTGTTTGAAGATTGCTTTTCAAGAAAACTTTACTCTTTTAGATAGTATTAGCATAAATAACATGAAAATGTTTCATTTGGGCGACTTAGGACTTAATGCTGCCCTTATCAAAAATTATCAAGAATCCAATGCAAGAGGAAAAATAGGATATGCCATACAGGCTATTCCTACGCTAAGAGAATATAGAGACCCTTTTAATGCTAGAATAACTACCTCAACACAGCAAATTATAACAGAAGCAAGAGTTATTCTAATTGCTAATTCTAATAAATATGGGACTGGAATTGTAGTAAATCCAAAGGGAAAAGTAGATGATGATATTTTTGAAATCGTGATTTTCAAAAGCCTTGAACTACTGCTTATTTTGAAAATCTTGTCAGGCAATTTATCATTAGACGACGAATCTATTCAAGTTATTCAAACTAGAAAAGCTCTTATCCAAACCGATGTTCCGATAACGTTTCAGATAGATGGAGAGTTTTGTGGAGAGGTTAGAGAGTTAGATATAGAAATGGAGGTGCATAAAAGCAAAATTGCAACACCAAAGCAAAAAAATGAAAAATTAGATGTAGAATGAATAGTTTTAAGTAGCTTGTTGGTAAAAGATTCTAAAATCTGATTTCTACATTCTAAATGTATTTCAACTGACTTTTTGACATATTTTTTAAAACAACAGTCCAATTCTTTCCGTATCTTTGAAACAAATTTATATTTTCTCTAATTATCCTTTTAAAGTAAAATAGTTCTTTTCTAGCTCAATAAAATAGCTTTCTCAACTATGATAGACGTTCAGCCCATCAAATTACGTTTCGGAATTATCGGACATTCTCCTTTGCTCAACCACGCCATCAAGGTAGCTGCACAGGTAGCCAGTACAGATATGAGTGTCTTGATTACAGGAGAAAGTGGAACAGGAAAAGAATCATTTTCAAAAATCATCCATCAACTTAGCGCACGTAAACACAATACATTTATTGCCATCAACTGTGGTGCAATTCCAGAAGGAACAATCAATTCCGAACTCTTCGGACATGAAAAAGGCTCATTTACAGGAGCAGCAGGAACAAGAAAAGGCTATTTTGAAGAAGCTGATGGTGGAACAATTTTTTTAGATGAGATTGGAGAAATGCCTCTTGATACGCAGGCAATGTTGTTGCGTGTTTTGGAAAATGGAGAATTTATTAAAGTGGGTTCTTCAAAAGTACAAAAAACGGATGTACGTGTGGTGGCTGCAACAAATGTACGATTAGTACAAGCTGTGGAAGAAGGAAAGTTTAGAGAAGATTTGTATTATCGCTTGAATACTGTTCCTATTTTTGTACCTCCATTAAGAGAGAGAGAAAATGATGTGGAGCTATTGTTTAGAAAATTTGCAGGAGATTTTTCAGAGCGTTATCGTAGTAAACCCATTGTTTTAAATGAGGAAGCCAAACAGATTTTGCTTTCTTATCCTTTCCCTGGAAATGTACGCCAACTCAAAAACTTGGTAGAACAGATGTCTGTTCTAGAGGCTGACAATAGGAATATTGATGCAGAAATATTGAAAAAATACCTTCCTAAAAATGCTCCAAGGGCTAATACGCTCCCAGCACTTACAAATAATGAAGGTGCGAAAGAAAACTTTTCTGAAAGAGATTTACTCTACAAAATTTTGTTCGAAATGCGTAGAGATGTTACTGAGCTCAAACAACTTGTCTTGAATATTTTAGAAGGACAAGGAAGTGCAGGAATGTTGCGAAAATATGAGCATCTTTTTGATGATGTCCCTAAAAGTGGAGGTTCGTATCAAGAAAAGCCTTCTAATTTGCCACTTTACTTAAATCCTACTCATCCGAATATAGCAGATGTAGAACAAGAGGTATCGGTGGAAGATGCCATTGAATATGCCAAAGAAGTAGAAGAAGATACAGAGCCAGAAGAGGAAGAAGAGACTTTATCTTTAGAAAAGAAAGAAAAGGAACTTATCATAAAAGCATTAGATAAAAATAATAACCGTAGAAAATATGCAGCGCAAGATTTAGGCATTTCAGAGCGTACGCTATATAGAAAAATCAAACAATACGAACTAGATAAATAATTGTTAATGATTAGTTATTAATGGTTAATTGTACTGTCCTAGTTTTATAGAATAAGTATTTTTGTAGATAAAAAATGATTGATATAAGAATAAAATGACTACTTACATAAAAAATATATTCTTCTTTGTCTTTGTTGTGTTACTTTCAAGCTGTGCAGGAGCTTCGCTCTTTAAACTCAATGGAGGAACGATAGATTACACTCAAATCAAGACACTTTCTATTTCTCCTATCCTAAACGATGCAGGACAAGGACCACCTACCATTACCATAAACGCCACAGAAAAATTGCGTGAATTCTATCTTCGAAATACTCGTTTAGGATTGGTTCAGTCAGGTGGAGATATGCAAATTGAGGGGAGAATTGTAGGTTATGAAGTTATTCCAGTTGCTCCACAAGGAGGTTCTCAAGTAGCGACTATTCAGCGTTTGCAAATAAAAATGGAAGTAACATATTACAATGCAGTAGATGAGGAGGCTTCTTTTGATGATAAAATCTATACCCAGTTTGAAGATTTTGAGCAAAACCAAACGCTTGCACAGGTAGAAGAACAGCTCGTAGAAATTATTTTAGACCGAATTGTGTTCGATATCTTCAATGATACAGCTGGAAATTGGTAGAGATAGATAAAAAATGGCTCTGTAGTACAATGGATAGTGCGTGAGCTTCCGACGCTCAAAATCTAGGTTCGATTCCTAGCAGAGCTACTATCATAAACCAAGTTAGATATTCTTGTTAATGTAATAATGAAATAGCATTTAACTTCTATCTTTAGCAACAGCTATTATTTTTATTCACTTTTCGGTAGCCAAAACAGCGTTAGGCAGCTCTTGAAAAATTCAAAAGTTGCCTCTTATGCTAATTCGTAATTAGCTTCGCTGAATATTTATTTCCTAATGGATTAACTCGTAATTATTAAGCCTGTGGATTCATTACCACGCTATATACTGTAATAGAATTGAGTTCTCTTCCAAAATAAAGTTTGTCTAAAGCTTCATACATATTTCTCGCACGGAAATATGAAGTTTGTAGTTCTCTCTGTCCGTTTTCCTCCTTCGAAACCCATTGAATTGTATAAGAACTATCACGCTCACGATAATTACGAACATACTCAAACATTTTTTTGAGTGCATCTAGCTTGTCTGTACCAAGTTCGGTATGAAACAAAAAAGATTGATTATGACGAGGATTGACAGTAATTAAGTTGAGTTTTGTGGTTGTTCCTTCTTGTGAGTAGTCAAAAATAAGGCTTCCATCAATGCCTAAATGGTCTTCTATGCCTTTCTGAATGCGAGCAGATTCTACGTGTATATCGTTTGGAGTCATTTTTATGTTGGCTTATTATTTTCTTTTTTTATAAGATGAGACTGTAAAATTAATAAAATTCAAATAAGTTATGGGACAACACAAACTGACTAAATTTGTTTTTTGGCAACTTATTTCTTTTGCTAACCAAGCCCAAACCCTAGAAGAAGAGTTTGATACCTTTGCAATTTTATTTGAGTTTGCTAAAACTCAAGGAATAAAAAATACAATGAATGCTTTTAAAGCCTTGAAAAAACACGAGTTTCTGACTTCTACATCCCCTATTTTCAAAAGAGTTGCCCTGACAAAAAAATCCTTTTTTCTTACTCAAACAGAAGATGCCAAAAAACTCATTGAAAAAAACAACTGGTATATTTCTTTAGCAGAGGAAAAAGGAAAACAAGAAATAGTCAAAAAGCTAAGAGGTGAAATTGATTTAATAAAAATATTGATAACAGAAGAAATCTAGTATAGAAAACTTTAGAGTACTGGACATCAATGGATATTTGCTGTTCTGTGACTCACAAAACAGCAAAAAAACACCTTTCATTGTTGTTGTGTAGCAACAACACCAATTTTTTATTTCATGTCCAGTACTCTAAAAAAAATTATTCTTCTTGTTCAGTTTGTACTTCTTCTATCCAACTTTCAGCTTCTTCTACTGTTTCAAACAGACGCATATTCAAAACACCTATGGTTTTCTTCTCTAAATCTTGAGCTGAGAGTTTTCCAAAAATATCTTTAGAAACAACATGAGCAAAATACCTCAATCCTGCTTCAAGAGCTTGTGGCATCCAAACTGTTTCTATCCACTCGTTAGCTTGTTGCCAAGGTCCTTCTAAGTTGGAGTTATCATTTATTAGATAAGGTGAACGATGCTCTTTGAGTAGCTCTAATCCAAATAAGCACCCAGCCTTTACATTTTCAACATTTACAAAGCCATTCCACAAAGAATAAATGCAATTGGAATCACTTTTCAGATAAGTCTCCAAAAATACTTTTCCGTCCGAGTTTTTTAATGTTTTCATAAAGTATAAAGGTTATAAAAAATACATGTGATTCCTTTCTCTTTCTTAAACCTAAAAAGAGCCAACATTGTTTTTTCTATATAATAGAAAATATGCTGTTTAAAACATCTCTAAAGGTAAATTTTTTGCTTTAAAATTATACTCATTTATATCATTCAAATCCTCAAATTTATTGTCAAAACGCCTATTTTTTCGTATCTTGCAGAGTTGTTTTGTAGGGAAGAACCTATCTAAAGATACAACTTTTAAATCCTTATTGAAGGCTACATTTTGGGTCTCAACAAAGGTTTGATTAAGAACTTTAATTTATATATAGTTTTATACTAAAAATATATGGCAGATATAGAAAATGACGAGCTATTAGACGATGGAAATGATAATATTATTCCAGTTAGTATAGAAGACGAAATGCGAACAGCATACATAGATTATTCTATGTCAGTTATTGTTTCTCGTGCGCTTCCAGATGTTCGTGATGGTTTAAAACCTGTACACCGTAGAGTGCTTTATGGAATGGCAGACTTAGGAGTTTACCACAATAAAGCCTATAAAAAATCGGCTCGTATTGTAGGTGAGGTATTGGGTAAATATCACCCTCACGGCGATTCATCCGTTTATGAAACAATGGTAAGAATGGCGCAAGAGTGGTCGCTTCGTTATATGCTCGTTGATGGACAAGGAAACTTTGGTTCTATTGATGGAGACAATGCAGCAGCGATGCGTTATACAGAGGCTCGTATGCAGCGTTTGGCAGAAGAAATGCTTGCCGATTTGAATAAAGACGTCGTGGATTTTGTTCCCAACTTTGACGACTCGCTTACAGAACCTTCTGTACTTCCTGCAAAAGTTCCTAATCTTTTGGTAAATGGGTCGGCTGGTATTGCTGTCGGAATGGCAACCAATATGGCTCCTCACAACCTTACAGAAGTAGTTGATGGAACAATAGAATATATCAAAAATCCTGAAATAACTGTCGAAGAGCTTACAAAATATGTTACTGCTCCAGATTTTCCAACAGGAGGAATTATTTATGGCTACACAGGAGTAAAGAAAGCACTAGAAACAGGACGTGGAAGAATTGTGATGCGTGCTGTGGCAAATATAGAAACAGATAAAAACGGACGTGAGCAAATTATTGTTACAGAAGTTCCTTATCAGACCAATAAAGCTAGTTTGATAGAAAAAACAGCAGCTTTAGTCAATGAAAAACGCATTGAGGGAATTTCGGCAATTCGTGATGAATCAGATAGAAAAGGACTTCGTATTGTTTATGATATTAAGCGTGATGCAATGGCAAATGTAGTCTTGAATCAGCTTTTCAAATACACAGGGCTTCAAACTTCATTTAGTGTAAACAACGTAGCTCTTGTAAAAGGTCGTCCAAAAATCTGTAATCTTAGAGACCTAATCCATTATTATGTCGAACACCGACATGAAGTAGTAACTCGTCGTACAGAATACGACCTCAAAGAAGCCAAAAAACGTCTTCACATTTTAGAAGGACTTTTAAAAGCCCTTGATGTAATTGATTTGGTAATTGCTACTATCAGAAGTTCTCAAGATGCAGAAGAGGCAAGAAATGTCTTGATGGGAGAAGGTAAAATGAATACAGATAGCCGTTTCTTTAAGGATATTGCTGTTCCAAATAATTTTGTGTTTGATTTTTCAGAAATTCAAGCAAAAGAAATTTTGGGAATGCGTCTGCAACGTCTTACAGGATTGGAACGCAACAAAATCCAAAACGAACACGACCAACTTGTCCTTACAGTTGAGGATTATGAAGATATTTTAGCTAAAGTAGAGCGTAGAATGGCAATCATTACTGACGAACTCATAGAGCTAAAAGAAAAATATGGAGATGAGCGCAGAACTCAAATCGTTCATAGTGCAGAAGATATTGATATTGAAGATTTGATAGCTGAAGAAGAGATGGTAATTACTATTTCAAATGAAGGGTATATCAAACGTACTTCGCTTTCAGAATACAAAGCACAAGCTCGTGGTGGAAAAGGCTCAAAAGGCACAACTACAAAAGAAGATGACTTTACAGAACATTTGTTTGTTGCTTCTACACACAACTATTTGCTTATCTTTACAGACTATGGAAAAGTATATTGGCTAAAAGTTTATGCTATTCCAGAAGGCTCAAAGACTTCTAAAGGTCGCCCTCTTCAAAATCTTATCTCAATAGAGTCTGGAGAGAAAGTACAGGCAGTTATTAATGTCAAGAATCTGAAAGAAGAAGACTATGTTCAGAATCATAATCTTGTTTTCTGTACTAAGAAAGGACAAATCAAAAAAACAGCTTTAGAAGCCTATTCTCGTCCTCGCCAAGGTGGTATCAATGCCATTACTATCAATGAAGGCGATGCTCTTTTAGATGTTCGTCTGACAGATGGCAGCAACGAAATTATTATGGCAGTTCGTTCTGGTCGTGCAATTCGTTTCGATGAAACGCAGGTACGTCCAATGGGCAGAACGGCAGCAGGAGTTCGTGGAATATCTGTACAAGGAGATGATGAAGTTATAGGAATGGTTTGCTTGAACCGTCCAGATGCCAATCTTTTGGTGGTTTCTGAAAAAGGATATGGAAAACGCTCTGATATAGATGATTATAGAATAATTAAGCGTGGAGGAAAAGGAGTTACTACACTCAAAACAACAGAAAAAACAGGTGCTTTGATTGCCATTAAGGAAGTTGTTGATACAGACCATTTGATGATTATTCGTAAGTCTGGCGTAATGATTCGCTTTGCCGTTTCAGAACTTCGTACTATGGGACGTGCTACACAGGGCGTTCGTTTGATAAACTTAGCAGAAGGAGACGAGATTGCCTCTGTAGCTAAAATTGAACACATAGAAGAAGATGAGGAAGAGACAACATTGGAATCAGGAATGGAAAATGCAGATGGAGAAGTTTCTGCTGACCTTGCTAATAAGGCGGACACATCTAGTAATGGAAATCATGATAAAAATGGCAATGCAGAAGCTGATGAAAGTTCAGAAGATGTAGAGTAACTTTTTTTTGCATTATAGTTGCATTAACTTTGGAAGTTCTATTTTTGTAATATAAAATGGAACTTCTATTTTTATATGAAAATTGTAGCACATACTGAAGTGTGTGTCAAAACCAATAATTTAAACTCATTCCCTAAAAAATGACAAAGTCAATTTTAAAATCAATGATAGCAGGAGCAGCTTTTGTAGCTGGTTCACTCCTTACAAATACAGTAGTTGCACAAAATGGAGCTGTAAGCAGTGCCGAGTTTTTAGTAACTTCAGAAAATCCAAACTATGAAAAGGCATTAGATAAAATTCGTCAAGCAACATATCACGAAAAAACAAAAGATAAAGCTAAGACGTACTATGTTCGTGCTAAAGTTTTTACGGCTATCCTTCAAGCAGGAGCAGAAGATGAAAAAGTAGCAGCACTTGTAACTAATCCAGCTGATAGTGCTTTTGAAGCTATGAAAAAGGTTAAAGCAATGGAAAAAGCTGCTGGAGAGGATAAATACACTGAAAAGCTAATAAATATATCTACTGACGGACTCAATGTACAACAGAGTTTAGAAACTCAGTTGAAGAATACTATTTTAAATGATGTTCAGAAATACCAAGAGACAGATGTTGAAAGAGCTTATAAAGCCATGGTACCTTTGGTAGATTATTTTGGTAATGATACTACTCTTTTGAAATATACAGGTTATTTTGCTGCTCAATCTGAAAAGTATGATGAAGCAGGAGCATATTTTGAGCGATTGGGTGATATAGAAGACTATAATAAATCTGATGCTTACCAGTCTGCAGCTTCAGCCTATTATCAAGCAGAAGATACTATTAAATTAATGAACATTGTTAAGAAAGGAACAGCTAAATTTCCAGAAGAAAAATATTTTCTATTGGTAGCAAATGATGTTCATATCAAAAGAGAGGAGTATCAAGAAGCTATTGATGTCTTAAAGAAAGTACATACTTTAGAGCCTAAAAATGTACAGTATCTCATTACATTAGCTCGTCTTTCTAACCAGCTAGAGAAAAAAGAAGATGCGTATTCTTACTACCAAAAAATATATGAAATTGAAGCTGATAACGAAGAGGCACTTCGTGCATTAGGAGTAGGGTATTACGAAGATGCAGGCGAAATATATCGTGTATTGAGAAAAGAAGCTACTGACGCTGGAAAATCTATCAATAAAGAAGATAAGAGATTTAAAGAAATGGTTGTTCTTGCTGATAAAGCTATTCCTTACCTTATGGCATACAAAGATATTTCAGAAGATAAGTCTATTGTGTATAGTACACTAATGAATGTTTATATCTACAAAGGAGATGCTAAAAAAGCTGATGAAATGGAAAAATTAGCGGAAGAGAGCAAGTAATTGTTGATAACATCTATTTTTAATAAAGCTCTGTTTTTTCGGAAACAGGGCTTTATTTTTTTTATTAAAGACATAAAAAAAGATGATACTTCCAAAGGATGCATCATCTCCCACTACTCACTAACTATGGCTATTACTATTGCAAAATAGCATAGCCAACAAAAGATTTTTATATATATTAAAAATATGTCTGTATTTAAGATAAGTCTTACAAACTCTTGAAAACAAACTTCCTAAATCTAGCATTTAGGAAGTTGTTAGGAATTGTTAGGTTGTAAGTTAGAAGGTCTCCAAACAAGATAGTTTTGGGCTTCTATTTCTATGACCCACTAAGTAGGCAATAAGGTTGCATCGAACTCTTATTTTTTTAAAAAAAATAAAACAATTAGTCTAAGAGTTATTTATTAAGTGTATTTTGAAATGGTATGTGTGCAGAATGCTGTTTGGTTTTTTTTGAAAAATCCAAAATTATTTTAAAAAAAACTTTGCAACACACAAAGAAATTATGTATTATTGGATAGAGTAAGAAATAAAGTGTCAGTTTTGATACAACTCTTTATTTCGGCTCTTTTAGTATTTGAACCCAATACATTTTTATATCATATTCAATAATAAAGTTTTAAAGAAATAGCTTAGTAGTTTATTTCATAGAAAAAGAATGATACTCATATTTTAAAACTTCTTAATAGGCAAAGCAAAAAAGAAGTTTATTTTTTACTAAAAGTTATTAACATAATATGGCAGAACTCCTAAAAATACACCCAGACAATCCTCAAGAGAGTAAACTTCAGAAAGTAGTTGAGACATTAAAAAATGGTGGTGTAATTATTTATCCTACGGATACAGTGTATGGAATAGGTTGTGATTTTACAAATGCGAAAGCTGTGGAAAAAGTCTGTAAAATCAAGGGTATTGACCCTAAGAAAATGCACCTTTCCTTTATCTGCTACGATTTGAGCGATATCAGCTTATACGCACACAGAGTAACAAATCACGTTTTTAAGGTAATGAAAAAAGCCTTACCTGGTGCATTTACTTTCATTTTGGATTCCAGTAATAAAGTACCAAAAGTAGGTGGAGTAAAGAAAAATCAAGTGGGTATTCGTGTTCCCAACCACAAAATTCCTAGAATGATTGTTCAAGAGCTAGGAAACCCTATCGTAACGACTTCTGTGTATGATAAAAATGGAAATCCAATGACTGACCCTTCGCTTATGAAGGAAGAGTACGAACACCTAGTAGATATTGTAATTGATGCTGGTATGGGTGATGTTCAACCATCGACAGTGATTCGTTGTATAGAAGATAATATTATTTTACTTCGCCAAGGAGCAGGAGATATAGAAAAGTTTGCTGATGTGCTTTCAAAAGAAGAAGCCGAATCACTTTTGGTAGAAGAAGAGTAGAGATAAAAAAATTGTAAGATTAGATTTTTCATTTTTGATTTTGTTTTAGTGAATAGAAAAACCACTACTTTTTTGAGGTAGTGGTTTTTTTGTTTTGTATTTTTGTGGTGTTATTATTCTACCCATCAAATAAAATTTTCTATAATGACATTTCAAGTTCGAAATAATATTTCCCTTCAAAACTATACTACATTTGGTGTCGCAGCCACAGCACAAAATTTTATAGAAATAACGTCGACAGAACAGCTAATAGAAGTGCTAACCTTTGCAGAACAAGAAAATATTCATTCTATTTTTATTTTGGGAGGAGGAAGTAATGTTCTTTTTTTGAAAGATTTTGACGGATTAGTTATCAAAAACTCTATCAAGGGAATTGAGAAAGTAAAAGAAGATGAAAACGAGGTTATTCTTAGCGTAGGAGCAGGTGAAAATTGGCATCAGTTTGTACTTTTTTGCTTGGAAAAAAATTATGGAGGCATAGAAAATCTTTCTCTTATTCCTGGTACGGTAGGGGCAGCTCCGATGCAAAATATTGGTGCATATGGAGTAGAAATAAAAAATGTAGTAACGAACGTAAAAGTACTAAACAGAAAAACAAAAAAAGTAGAATGGATTTCAAATGCAGAATGCAAGTTTGGTTATCGTAGCAGTATTTTCAAAAATGAAGCAAAAGATAAATACATTATTTTAGAAGTAGAATTCAAACTCACTAAACAAAATCATACACTAAACACATCTTATGGAGCGATAAAAGATGCTTTAGAAACCCAAATTGCTACTATTCAAAATATTAGTAAGGCAGTTATTTCCATCAGAGACTCCAAATTACCCAATCCAAAAGAGATAGGTAACGGAGGAAGTTTTTTCAAAAATCCAGAAATTGCTACCTCTCAATTTGAAACATTAAAAAAAGAATTTCCTACTATGGTGGGTTATCCTGTCTCTGATACAACAACAAAAGTAGCTGCAGGCTGGCTTATTGAGGCTTGTGGGTGGAAAGGAAAAGTAGTCGGAAATACAGGAGCGCACAAAAATCAAGCTCTCGTTTTGGTCAATTATGGAAATGCTAAAGGAGAAGAAATTTGGAACTTAGCCAAAGAAATTCAGAAGTCTGTTTATAATACGTTTGGAATAAAGATAGAGCCAGAGATTAACATTATAGGATAAAATTTTTTCTTATCTGTCATTACTTTGCATCTAAAATTTTCTAATTTATTTTCTACTTTTCGTAAATACTCTTAAAGCCCTCAATTATAGTGGGTTAAAGTTTGTTAAGTGCATTTACAAAGAATAAGTATTGCTTTATTTTGTAGTAAATTAAATACAGAAACGGAAGAAAATATAGTATTTAGGTTGATATATTCATTAATAAGAAGGTATTACCAAGTAGAGAATCATAAAGAAAAATTACAGCTAAAAAGGTTATGAAAATAGAAGGATTAGTAGGCGCAAAACAAGTACGCTATATCATCGCTCTTATGAGTTTGGCAATGCTCGGACTTATCGGACTTCAGTTTTATTGGATAACTACTACCATAACACTAAATAAGTCTCGTTTTAAGCAAAATGTACATCAAGCTCTTGAAAAAGTAGCTACTCGCTTAGAAAAACATGAAGCTATTTATGTGATGAAAAGTAGTGCAGACCAAATGAGTGGACAACTCATGTCGACGTTAGACTCTATCACAAGAGCCCAAAATGCTGCTCGTTCTATGACGTATGAGCTACAGTTTGAAGTAAAGAATGGAATGTTTACGGGTAGTCAAAGTACAGAATTAGTTCTAGAACCTATGATGAAATATGATATTCGTGATGCAAAAACGGCTTGGGAAGAAAATAAGCGTCGAAGAATGAATAAATCTCAAATTGTTTCTGTAATTGCTGAAAAATTATTTTTTCAAAATCAAGAAAAACCTATTCAACAACGTACGAGCCGTCCTGTAATTGATTCTATTTTGCGTGAAGAAATGCACAATAAAGGAATTACATTAGATTACGATTTTGCTGTGTTTAATCATCCTAAAAAACAGTGGTATTTTGCTTCTCCTTCTACAAGTAGTGAATGTTTATTAGAAACAAACTATTCGGCAAAGCTTTTTCCTAATGATATGCGTCATCCAGAAAATATTTTGTGTGTATATTTTCCAAAAGAATCTAAGTATTTGATAGGACAAATGGCAATGATACTCTCTTCTTCTGTTATTTTTATTGGTGTGATTATTCTTTGTTTTGCAGCAGCTATTTATACTATTCTTCGTCAGAAAAAAGTATCAGAAGTTACCAATGATTTTATCAATAATATGACACACGAGTTCAAAACTCCGATTGCAACCATTTCGCTTGCTCGTGAGTTTTTGCAAGATGTGAGTGTGCAACAAAATCAAGAAAAGACAAATCGTTATTTAGGTGTAATTGCAGATGAGAGTAAAAGACTTAGTTCGCAAGTAGAAAAAGTTTTACAGGCAGCAAAGCTAGATAGAAAAGATTTCAAACTCAATTTGAAGTCATTGGACTTACATCAGATTTTAGAAAAAGTAATTCGAAATAGTGCTGTACAAGTAGAAAACCGAGGAGGTAAAATATTTACAGACTTACAGGCAGACCAAACTATCATACAAGGAGACCAAGTTCATATCACAAGTATTATTTCTAACTTGCTAGACAATGCCAACAAATATTCTCCTAATATACCACGCATAGAAGTACAGACTAGAAATACTTCTAACGGAATTGAAATAAAATTTATTGATGAAGGACAGGGCATCCCTAAGAAAGTAGTAAACAAAATTTTTGATAAATTTTATAGAGTGCCGACAGGAAATGTACACAATGTTAAAGGTTTTGGCTTAGGACTCAGCTATGTAAAGACCATCGTAGAAGCTCACCATGGAACGATAGAGGTAGAGAGTGAGGTAGGTAAAGGGTCTGTTTTCATTATCAGACTGCCTTTCAATCAGCCTTCTAACTAGGTTTTTTATACTCTTATTCCCAAAATGGTGAGGTCGTCTCGTTGAGGCTCATTATTCCTAAAACTGTCAAACTCCTCTATCAGCTCTAATTTTTGTGTAGTAAGAGGATATTCTTTAATAGTATCTAGGAATTGTATGAATCTTTGTGTGCCGTATTTTTCTCTTCTATCATTGTTTTGGTCTGCAAATCCGTCTGTTGTAAGGTAGATAGTATCTCCTGTTTGTAGATGGATAAGATGTGTTATGAACTGCTGGTGTTCCTGTTTTTGCTTTCCTCCTATACTACGTCGGTTACCTTTTGCTTTTAAAAATTGCCCATCTTGCACATAGTATAAAGGACGATGTGCTCCTGCAAAAGTTACCTCTTTACCTAAATCTGTATTTTCTATAACACAAATAGCGACTTCCATTCCATCATCATTTTTTCCTTCATTTTGCTTTAATGCATGTTGAATTTCTAAGTGTAAGACTTCTAAAATCATAGCAGGGTCATATATCTTACTTTGTCCTACAATTTTATTTAAAAGAGTCTGTCCAATCATAGACATAAAAGCTCCTGGAACGCCATGTCCTGTACAATCTACTGCTGCAATGAAAGTCTTATGTCTCTTACGATAGACCCAGTAAAAATCTCCTGAAACTACTTTTTGAGGCTTATAAATAACAAAGCTTTCTGTAAAAAGCTCTCTTAGTTCAGCTTCAGTAGGTAAAATAGCATTCTGAATCTGACTAGCATATCTAATTGAATCCATTATTTGAGCTTGTGAACGTTCAATTTCCCAAGTTTTTTCTTGTGTTTCGCTTAAACTATTCTGAACTTTATTAAGCATTAGACCAAAGTCTTTAGAAAGCCAACCTATTTCATCATTTGTAATAACAGGATTTATTTTATAATCTTCTGAAAAATCATTTTTTATGACTTTATGAATAGAGTTGGAAAGTTGACGAACTGGTAAGCTGAGTTTTTTACTAATCAAATAACTGACAACCATACCCAAAATAAAACATAGTATGATAGCAGCTCCCAATGTATATTTTATTTGTTGTGTAATCTGCTCTGCTTGTAAATGTCCTTCTTTATTTATTTCTGCTATAATATCAGCAATTTTGTAGGCTTTTTGCCTAGTTTGGTAGTGCATTCCCTCATGGATGCTTAGTCCAATTTGTTTTTCATAATCTACCATATCCAAAAAAGCATATTGGTAATTTCGTAATAGCGTTACCATTTCTTTTTGGAGTTTTTCATTTTTTATAGTTGAACGAATCTCTGAACGAAGTCTTTGTACAGCGAGTGATAATTTTTTGATATACTCTTCTTCTTTTCGAATAATGAAATCTTTTTCATGTCTTCTAATCATTAACAGTGTTTCTTTATTAAAAGGCAAATCTGAGTTTTCGATTTGATGAATGAACTTACGCATCTGTCCTACTTTACCATAATCTTTATGTCCTTTACGTTGTATAATTTGTACTAGGCGTTCGAAGAGGACTTCATATTCTCCAACAGCTTGTTTTAATTGGAATAGCTTTTTATCAATATTTTTATTGCGTAACTCCTTTCTGTTTTTTAATGCTATTAAATTGCGCTGAACATCATATAGTTTTTGTTTACGATGGTTTAAATATTCGCTTTCCCCTGTTTTGTAGAAGTTATTATTTATAGTCTCATAAGTAAAGAAATCATTTTCTATTCCACTAAGCATTTGAATATCAATATGAAGTGTGGTAAGTAAATCAGTAATTTCTTCTATGTTTTTTTGTTTCTCATAAAACATAAAAATAGCTCCAATAATTAGTGCTGTCAATAACAAATAGATGCTAAAATAAAGTTGGAGTTTATTCTTTATTCCTCTAAATTTTTGATTTGGCTGGTTGTAAGTTGTATAACTTTGATTCATTCCTACTAAAATTATAATCTTAAAATAGCTGGTCGTCATTTCTTGACTGCAAAATTACGAGGAAGAAGGTTTAAAAGCTCACCTAACAGATTACAAAATAATTACGCTTTAGTAAAGCAAATTTTATAAATTTATTAAAATAAAAACCTAATATTAATCTAATGTAGATTAATATTAGGTTGTGTGGGTAATCATTATTCTATTGAGAAGTTAGTTAGTTGCTATTCTTTTCATTTTCTTTGATATCACGTTCTAATTCTGCCATAAAAACAGCATCTACTGATTCTTCTACCGTTGGAATAATATTTAAAACACTGTCTAATTTTGAAATTGTCATGAGCTTCATTACATGCTCACTTACAGCAGCTAAAGCCAAGAATCCATTGATTTGCTCTGAAAGACGTTTGGCAACCAAGATAGAACTAAGTCCAGACGAATCTACATATTTGATATCGCTCATATCAAAAATAAGATTGACCATTCCTGATTGATAAAGTGTAAAAAACTCTGTCTTTAACTTTGGAGCAACAGAAGAATCTAGTTTTTCTTCTTGTAGCTTAAATACAGTATATTTTTCTTGTTTGTTGAGTGTAAATTGCATACTATTTTTTTAAAAAATGAATGTGGAGTAGGAATCAAAAACTGTTATTAGGTAAAATATACGAAATAATTTTTGAAAATTTGAATTGCTAATTTGTTTGTATAGCAAGTTACAAAAAAACATCAAAGTAACCTGTATTGTTTGATAGTGAAAGAAAGTGTTTGAAACAAAAAATAGCACTTTATCTAAGAATAAAGTGCTAAAATAGGTATTTTTCTATATGAAGTAAGAGTTATATTTTTAGTCCTATAAGTGTTATATCATCACGTTGTTCTTCTTCGCCCATGTGATTTCTCATCTCTTCTAAAAGAACTTCTTTTTGTTCATGTAAAGACATTCCTGTAAATGAAGCCAATATCTTTTTGAAGTGAAGTGTACCATATTTGATACGTTCAGAATTGTTTTGATCTACATATCCATCAGTGGTTAAATACAGAATATCACCAGGGTGTAGTAAAAGCTGACGTTGTTCATAATCTGAATCAGACTTTTGTCTTCCTCCAATAGATTTACGGCTTCCTTTTACCTCTATAAGTTTGTCATTTTTTAGTATAAATAAAGGTCTTTTTGCTCCAGCAAAATTCACAACTCGCATGTTTAGTTCATCTGCATCATCTATGACGCACAAGCAAACATCCATTCCATCTAAATTTTGATAATCTTCTTGGTGAAGAGCTTCAAAGATTCCTTGATTTAAGTTTTCTAATATCTGAGCAGGCTCTGTTACATCTTGAAGAGTTACAATCTCATTTAAGATAGTATTTCCAATCATAGACATAAACGCTCCTGGAACTCCGTGACCTGTACAATCTACAACAGCAACAAAGGTTTTATTTCCTGTACGTATAGACCAATAAAAATCTCCTGAAACGACTGCTTGTGGCTTGAAGATAATGAAATGGTCATCAAAATTTCTGATAAAATCTTGAGGGTCGGGAAGAATAGCATGCTGAATAGTCTCTCCATAGCGAATACTATCCATTATAGCTTGATTTTTTGTTCTGATAAGCTCATTTGCTCCTTCTAATTGCGTATAAGTACGAGCATTATCTAATGCAATAGAAATATAAGAGGCTAACGTACGCAGAATAGTCAAATCATTTTTAGAATAGGCATTTGTTTTATGGCTTTGAACTGTCAAAACCCCAACAATTTTTCCCTCTAAAAGAAGAGGTAGATAAATAATAGACTGATACATATCTCCCACTCTATCTAAAGAAACCTCACTAATATACTTCGTATGTTCTTTTGCAAAATTGTTGATAATAATATCTTCATTCCGAGTGAGACAAACCACAGAAAGTTTGTTTTCATCTGTAATATTATCATAGCTATCAGGAATGCGTTCTCCATTTTCTATAAAACCTCTAAAATCTATACGCTCCTTATTTGGATTATAAATTCCAATACCAAATGCAGTAGCATCTGTAAGCTCATTTACATATTCATAAACAGAGCTAATTACTGTGTCAAGGTCAAGGATAGAAGTAATTTTCTGACCTATTTCGCTAAGTACACGAATATTGCTATATGAGCGTTCAATTTCAGTCTTTTGACTTTCTAATTTAAGATTTTGTTGCCCTATTTCTGCTGTTCGTTCTCCAACAAGTCTTTCCAAAGTATCATTCTGACGTTTGACAGCATTCATTCTACTTTTGTAGAAGCCAAATGAAATACCAAGCACAGAAAGGGTTGCAATAGTTAAGAACCACCACGACTTCCACCAAGGAGGAAGAACCTTTATTTTTATTGCGATTTCTTCTTTATTTTCTATCCCGTCACTATTTGATGCTTTTACTCTAAATGTATAATTTCCTGCAGGAAGGTTACTATATGTTGCAAAACGACGGCTACCTACTTCATTCCAATCCTTATCAAAGCCTTCTAAAATATAGGAATAGTTTGTTTTTTCAGGTCTTCTAAAATTAATAGCTGCAAATTCAAAGGTAACTACTCTGTCCTCATAAGTGAGGGTCATTTCTTCTGTTTGTGAAATATCTACTTTTAGAGGCGAGTCAGGATTTCCCAAACTCTGAATGCCTACTGAACGGTTGAGTACCTTAAAGTCAGTCATCACTACTGGAGGAACATACATGCTTGCTTTTATATTTTGTGGATAAAAGGCATTTAATCCTTGTATGCCCCCAAAAAACATCTCTCCATCTTCAGCTTTAAAAAATGCTCCTGAGTTAAATTCACTACTTTGCAAACCATCTTTTGGATTATAATTGGTCATGCGTTTTGCATCATCTATACTATCATCTCCCAAAAGACGCATTAAGCCAAAGTTGGTACTTATCCAAAGATTATCTTTTTCATCTACCAAAATACCATAAATAGCATAGTTAGCAAGGTCGTTCCTCTGTCCCCAGTGTTCAAACTCTCCAGTCTCACGGTTCATTATATTTAATCCATTGGTAGTTCCTACCCAAAAGTTGCCTTTAGAATCTTCTGCAATAGCTCTAACAGTATTATGACTAACAGATTTTAAATTTTCTGGGTCGTGTTTATAGTATTTATAATCAATAGGTGTATTATTTTCATCTCTAATTACCTTTATTAATCCTTGTGCAGTACCAAGCCATAAAATGCCACTTCTATCTTCATAAGTTGTCCAAATATCTTCATCATCTAGAAAATGTTGGGCTTCATATCCAAATTCATTTCTTTGAGATGGGGTCATTTTGTAGAAGCCATCAAAAGTTCCTACCCAAACTGTCCCTTGCTTGTCTTGTAGAAGGTTCAATATTTGTCTTTGAACAGTAGTAGAATCTTTAAGGTCAGCCTCTAAAGTAACAAATTTAGCTCCTCCTTTTTCAGAAAAACTAACCAAACGAGAAATGTCAGCTCCTGTAGCTACCCATAATTGTCCTTCATTAGTTTCAAGTAAAGCTCCTGTCTTAGAATCTTTCAAGTCATTTTTTCCTTCTCCTCCATAAATATTGTAATACTTAGGAATTACACCACTTCTATCTATGCGAGCAAATCCATTATTAGTACTTACCCAAACAATTCCTTCTGAATCTTTCAACATTGCCCACACATTTCTCTGAGGTAGAGAGTTTTTGTTTCCTATTTCATAGTAGTAGTAGTCAAACTGATTTGTTAGAGGGTCATACTTAATAGCTCCTAGATTTCTAGAGGCTACCCAAATGACATTTTCCTTTGTTCTGACTATTGCTGGCATTTGTCCTAAAGCATCAAATGAAGTTCTATATCTAATAACCTCTTTGGTTTTTAAGTCCAATTTGTAAATATAATCATGCCCAGCTCCCCAAAAAGTATTATTGCTTCCTAAAGTAAATGATTGAAGACTATATGATTTACCTTGATAACGGTAGCGATCAAATCCATCAATGTTTGGATTATATTGATTGAATCCTCCTTCTGATGCAATCCAAATGTTCCCGTCTGCATCTTCCTTTATATCATAGCCGCCAAACCCCCAAAGAGAAGTTGTATCTGAACGGTTATATCGGTATAATTTCTTTTCTGAACGATCACTAGACCATCTATTTACACCGAAACTATTTGTTCCTATCCATAGGTTATTTGCTTTATCTACATACAATTTGGCAATATCATTACTTCCAAGCATAGTAGAGTCCTCTTCTGAAGCTACAAAGTTGGTAAAAGAGTTATTGTTATAGTCGTATTTGCTAAGACCATTTGCTGTACCGAGCCATATAAAACCTTCTTTATCTTCTGTTATAGCCTTTACCTCATTATCTACTAACGTGTTTGGGTCTCCTTCTTTTTTGTAAAAGGATTTAAAAGATTGTGTTTTACGATCAAAAATAGATACTCCTGCTATCGTACCTATCCAGATATTATGGTTAGTATCTTCATAGATAGACATTATCTGATTATCTATAATAGATAATGAATCCTCTCTTTTGTGGCGAAAAATAGTAACATCATAAGCATTATAGCGATTCAATCCATCATCTGTGCCTATCCATAAGTATCCCTCACTGTCTTGTATCATTGCATTGACCGTATTTTGGGATAAGCCTTGGTCAATAGAAAGTTGTTCTACTCTTAGTTTTGGCAAGTCTTGTGTTCCATTATTTTGAGCTACTACAAAAGCATTGCTGCTTGTTAGGATAAATAACAAGAGCATCACAAATGCAAATAAAGGTCTTGAAAAAATATGATGGAATCTATATTGCATTAAGATTACTTTATTATAATGAAAGTATTGTTTCTTGGGTGTTTGTGTTTGATAAGATTATTTTGCTTAACTAAACTTTTTATTACTGACAACTTCAAAAATACAATAAAAAACCAAATTATTCTACTCCCAAATACATTAATTTAAAAATTAACACTTTCAAAGAAAAACGTAACTGACTAAGAGTGTAGTATATAACTTCTGTTCATTATCTAATTTTCAAATACTCCTGCTATCAATTCATCAAAGTATTCATCTTTCAAAAGCTCTTTGAAAGTACCCTCTTTAACAATCGTACCGTTTTTCATAAGATAAATTTTATCCATTTTTTCTAATAAAATGGGGTCATGACTGGCAGCAAAGATAGACCAAGGATACTTGTCTTTTTTCAGTATTTTATCTAATACTCTTCTCTTATAATTACCTTCTAAGTTGTAGAAAAAGTCATCAAAGACGATTAAGTTTGGATGTGTGAGCATACTTCTAGCAAAAATTACTTTTTTCTGAAAAGTAGAAGAAAATCCTTGTCCTGAAGGTAACATTTGTGTTTGAAGACCATCTTTAAGAGATTGAATATCATCTATAAGTTCTACAATGTCCAAAATATGGTTGAGATATTCCATATTAAAACCTTCTCTACCTACTGTGATATTTTCTAAGAGTGTTCCTTCAAAGACATCCTCATGAGAGAGGTTGTCTCCAATGTAGTCTTGTAAGTTCTTGATATTCAAATCACGAAGTGTAAATCCATTAAAAGTAATATGCCCTTTATATTCATCATACAGACCTGTTACAATTTTCATAAGTGTGGACTTTCCTGCTCCTTCATTTCCAATTATACCCACATATTCTTGAGGTTTTATCTCTAAATCTATGTTCTTTAGTGTAGGATTTTCATTTCCTTGATAGGTATAAGAAACGCCGTGTGCCTTAATATGGAAGCCTTGTCTATTAAATTGGTCAAATGTATTTGTTTTTTCTAGTTTTAAATCAGTTACATTACCTATTTTCTCAACTGCTGTGAGCGTATCATAAATAGTGTCTAAATTTAGAATCATTTTCTCTACTGCTGTAATGACTGAAATAATTACGATTTCAGAAGCGACAAACTGTCCTAGTGTAATGTCCCTTTCTATAACCAAAAGACTTCCTATAATCAGAACACCACCAGTAATGATAGTTTTAAAAGCTACAAAGGCAGAATATTGAATAATCAAGATACGGAAATGAGATTTTCTTTTATATAAATACCCTGTCAGTAGTTTTTGCATTTTATTTAGTGGAAGGAGCGTATTTCCTGCAATTTTAAAGACACTCTGATTACGTCCTAGTTCTTCCAACCAATAGGCAACTTTATATTTGTATTTCGATTCGTAAAGACTTGTGTCTAATCCTGTTTTTCCTGTAAAGTAAAACATTAGACCTAAAACAGCTACTAAAAATAAGCCAAAGAACACAAAAAACTCGTGGTAAAATGCAAGCAATGCCAGCCCAAATAAAACTTGTAAAAGTGCTGTAATGACGCTTGTAAGGAGTTTGGCTAGTCCTTTTTGGAGAGTTAGAATATCAAAAAAACGATTGGCAAGTTCTGGGGCATATTGTTGTAATATAGACTCCAAACGAATACGTGGAATCCTGTAAGCAAACTCAAAAGCAGCACGAGTAAAGAGGCGTTGTTGTAGAGTTTCTACAATACTCATCTGCATAATCTGCATCACACCACTAATTAGTGTTCCTGCCACAACGAAGGCAATCAGAACCACCACAGAATTTATTATAAGTCCACCTGAAATCAGACCAATAATTGCCTGTACACCCAAAGGTAAAGTAAGACTAAGCAAACCAACAATCATGGCATAGATATAGGTATAAGAAATATCTCTTTTTTCTGTAAGAAGCAGATGCCACAAACGCTGTGCAGGTGTACGATTATCTCCACTTATTTCTTCTGGAGTAGCTATTGGGTCTATGAGCATTGGAACAAGACAATAAATTGTATTGGGTTGGCAAAGCTCACTATCACCATATAAATCTGCCTTACAAGCAAGAGAATTGATAAAATCATCGTGGTTTTCAATATCGTTTTCTTTCCAATTCTCTCCGTCTTCTCTCATGGTATGGATAGCATCTCTTTTGCCGTGCCATGCCAATATTGGATTTGCATTTCCATCAACAGATTCAAAAAGTACTAAGGGAAGTGTTGTAATGGAAAGAACTTCATCTAACTCTTTTTTCGATACTTCTTTTTCTATAAAATGCAGATGCGCCTCACGCCCAATATCTTGCAGATGTCCTACCCATTGACGCATTTCTCTACGTGTAAAAATGCTTTCTGATGTAGCTACTGGAGAAAATTTGTAGTGAGCTTCATCGGGTTTCCAACGTTTTATAATTTGAAAGACTATGTTTCGGGCAAGTTCGTATTGCATAAGTGATGGTTTCTTTTTCTAAATCTTTAACAAGATACTGCTTATACGGTATTTTAACAAAACTACATAACCCAAAAAAACAAAAAAGGTTTGCTAACTTTAATAATAGCTTTACTTTTAAAATTTGTTAAAATAAAATCACTACTCTAGTTTAAATCAGAGTAATGACTTTATGAACAAGTGTTGTAGAAAAAAATTATTTTCTTCTCTTTTTATTGCGTCTATTTTTCTTTGTTCCTTGTGTTCTTCTTCTATTACTAGAAGTATTTGAATTTGTTGAGCGTGAAGATGGCGAACGTCCAGAACGACTGCGACTGTTGGTTTTACTTCCTTGTTTTTGAGGGCGTTGTCTGGGCTTACTTCCCAACTCAAAGAGGTCATCTTCTTTGATTGTTTCTATATCAATGTCTATTTTTCCTCCTGAAAGACGCTTAATATCTTTTAAAATTACTTCATCATCAACATTGTCTCTGTTCCAAGTAATGTAAAAAGACTTCATGAGCTTACCAATATCTGCCACAGCATCAATCATTTCTTGTTCGTCTTCTATTTCGGCAGCTTTTGCAATAACTAATTCTACATGTCGTCCATAATGGCGATATTTTACAGGTGTTTCAGAATAACCAATATGTTCGGGTTTGCGTGTACGCTCTTCTTCTGTTTGTGGAGCAAACTCATTATTAAATTCTATTTCACCATCTGCCATAATGTACAAATGATCCCAAATACGATGAACATTATCACTATTTTCTCTCACACTTGGGTTGAGTTGTTTCATAAGGTTAATGAGCGTTTCTGCTGCACGAGTGCGTTCCTCTACATCTTCTATTGTTTTGAGATGGCGCACCATATTTTGTATATTTCTTCCGTATTCTCTTAAAAGAAGTTTATCTCTTTGGGTATTGTAATCTAAATCTTTGAGTTTTTCAGCTCCTTGTTCTGTATCTTTTATATTTTCCAATGTATGAGTTATTTTGTGTCTTTCTACTATTTATGAGGGAAAAGAAAATGATTTTCTAGTAAAATCTAACCGTAAATATAGCAAATCTTTATCTGAATACTGGATGTATTACCATTAAATCGCTGTTTTTGAGAATTGATTTTTCAAAAAGAAATAGTTTTTGATATATTTGAATTTCAAAAATAGTGTGATTTCACTATTCTGATGCAGTACATTTTATTAACCTTTCTAAAAAAGAAACAAATGAGTGAGTATTTCGACGATGAGCAAGAAAAGAACAATGATTATTCTAAACCAAACTATCATAACGAGACCATTTTCTCAAAGAAAGTACGTGCAGGAAAACGTACCTATTTTATTGATGTAAAGCCTACTCGTTCGGAAGAAGAATATTACATTACACTAACAGAAAGCAAGAAGGTATTTCGTCGTAGTGGAGGATATTACTTCGAAAAGCACAAGGTATTTTTATACAAAGAAGATTTAAACAAAATTTTGGCTGGCTTGACAGAGGTTATAGACCATGTAAAGACCGAACTTATGCCAAATTATGACTTTACCCAGTTTGATAGAGAGTACGATGAAGAGTATGAAACTTCAGACAGAAAGTCTCACCTAGAAGACGATGAGGTAAGAGACCACTTACAATGGGACTAAGGTAACTATATATAATATGAAAAACGCTTTATTTTGGAAAAGTAAAGCGTTTTTTTGTGTCTTGAAAAAAGTTATTTTCCAAAAAAAACTAAAAAGAGCTAACTTACCTCAAAATTAGACTTACAAATTAATCCCTTTAACACAATGAATTTAGTTCAATTAAAATCCAAAGTTTCTTATTACGGACTTTTGGCAGCTTTTTGTGCAGGAACAGTATTTTTGCCTGCTTGTAATGACAAAAAGCCAACTGATACGACCACAGAAGTAACTACTGATTCTGTCGCTACCAACACAGAAAAAGAAGAAATTCCTCCTTACGATTCAGAGCGTTTTGCAGATTTGAGAATCTTGCGTTATGAAGTAAAAGGCTTCGACGAATTACCACTTTCTCAAAAGAAACTTCTTTATTATCTTTCAGAAGCTGGACGCAGTGGTCGTGATATTACGTATGACCAAAATTATAAAAATAACCTTTTGGTAAGAAAGACCTTAGAAAATATTTACAAAACTTATAATGGCGATAAGTCTGGAGAAGATTGGCAAAATTTCGAAACCTATTTGAAAAGAATTTGGTTTTCTAATGGAATCCATCATCACTATTCAGAAAAAAAGATGATGCCAGAGTTTTCTTATGAGTATTTTGAAGGATTGGTAAATAACTCAGATGTAGCTGACTTTCCAACAAAAGAAGGCGAAGAAATGACAGCATTTTTAGCTGAGCTCAAACCTATTATGTTTGATGCAAATGTAGATGGAAAGAAAGTAAATAAAACTAAAGGACAAGATTTAGTTAAGACTTCGGCAGCCAATTTCTATGAGAATCTTTCACAGAAAGAAGTAGAAAATTTTTATAAAATTTTTGCTGATAAAAACGATGCTACGCCTATTTCGTATGGCTTAAACTCTCAACTTATCAGAGGAGAAGCTCCAGAAGGTGCTTTAGTTGGACTTTCAAAAGATGGAATTTATGAGTATAAATATGGTATCGGAACAGAAGGCAAACGTGGAAAATATGCTGCTGCTTTAGAAAAAATGGTCTATTGGTTGGAAAAAGCCTCCACAGTTGCCGAATCTGCACAGCAGAAAAAAGTAATTGACTTACTTGTGAAGTATTACAAAACAGGCGACTTAAAAACTTTTGATGAAATGTCTATCGCTTGGGTAGAAACAACAGATACCAATGTAGATTTTATCAATGGTTTTATTGAAGTTTATGGCGACCCATTGGGTTACCGAGCGCACTACGAATCTGTAATCTTTATGGATGATAAAGAAGCCTCTAAGCGTATGGCTGTTCTTTCTGAAAATGCTCAATATTTTGAAGATAATTCTTCCATTATGGACGAACACAAAAAGAAAGAAGTAAAAGGTGTTACGTATAGAATCATCACAGTTGTCAATGAAGCGGGTGATGCTGCTCCTTCCACGCCTATCGGAATCAATTTGCCAAATGCGAACTGGATTAGAAAACAGCACGGTTCGAAGTCAGTTTCTTTGGGAAATATTGAAGATGCCTATAATCACGCAGCAGGAGGAAAAACATTAGCTGAATTTTATCCGACTGAAGAACTCCAAAACCGTCAGAAAGAATACGGAGAAATTGGTGGAAAAATGCACACAGCACTTCACGAGGTTATCGGACACGCTTCTGGGCAAATAAATGATGGAGTAGGAACTCCAAAAGAAACACTCAAAAACTACTCTTCGACGTTAGAAGAAGCTCGTGCCGATTTGGTGGCTTTGTACTACCTCTTAGACCCAAAATTGGTAGAGCTGAATCTTTTGCCTTCTTTGGAAGCTGGAAAAGCAGAATATGATGGCTATATAATGAATGGAATGATGTTACAACTTCGTCGTTTAGATGAAGGAGCAGACATTGAAGAAGACCACATGCGTAACCGTCAGCTTGTAGCAAAATGGGCGTATGAAAAAGGACACGCAGAAAATGTAATTGAGAAAAAAGTAATCGATGGAAAAACGTATTTCCTTGTCAATGATTATGACAAATTACGTGTTATTTTTGGAGAACTTTTAAGAGAAATTCAGCGCATTAAGTCAGAAGGCGACTATGAAGCTGCTGAAAAATTGGTGGAAGGCTACGGCGTAAAAGTAGATGGTGCTATGCTCAAAGAAGTAAAAGAACGTTATGCACAGTTTGATATTGCTCCATACTCTGGGTTTTTGCAGCCTGTTCTTGAGCCAGTAATGGAAGGTGACGAAATTAAAGACGTAAAAATTCGTTATGCGACTTCTTTTGCAGAACAAATGATGAACTTTAGTGAAAACTATAGTTTTTTGAAGGCAGAGTAATTCAACAACTTTATTTTTAACTTTAAAAAGTCTGTTCAGTATCACATTGAGCAGACTTTTTCTTTGAAGTAGCTAGTTTTATAGTTATTTTGGTTTTTAATTATAGCCACTCTCAAAGTTATTTAATCACATGAAAAAAAGTAATCTAGTTGTTTTTTTTGCGCTCTTGCTTTTAGTAAGCTGCACATCTGTCAAGCTATCTCAAGAAAAAGCATTTGCTGTATATCAGAAAGCCATAGAAAATTCTATGTCTCCGACAGAAAATAAAGTATATGACAGATTGGTAACTATAAATTCTCAAAATGAGAATTTAGTTCGTAAAACAATCAACGGAGAAGAGCATATTTTGGTGGTTACTTGGAAGCAAAACATCTCATTTTACCAAAAATACATAGATTCTACTCATTATAATACTGGAAGTTATCAGATATGGGTAACAACAGCTCCTGAGCTATATCAGAGAATGAAAAAAGAACATGCTAAAGATGTAGATATGAGATTGAAGCAACTATTGGGGCTGCCTCCCAATGCTACATACAGCTATTTTGTAGAGTTTTGGGTAAAACCAGAGGATTTGTTTCGTCCTTGTCCAGACAAAGAAATTACAGACAATGCATGTGATTTATGCTTTCCTAAAGATACAGAAGAATCCTATCAAGATTGGATAAATAAAAATAGGATAAGTCGTTATTACGGATGTGAAATAGATAAAAAATATCCATGGAGTCAGCTTGGCTATACCTACGACTGGAATCCTAGAAATAAATCGCACATAGGACTTAGCGAATTTGTAATAGATGTAAATAAAAATATTGTAGTAAATGCCATCTATACGACAAAGGAATATTTAAACAAAGAAATGGACAAGCAGTAGATGAAACCTATACTCATAGACACAGATATACTTTCTTTTTTCTTTCGCAATAGAAAAGCCCACGAGCAGCAAGCAACACAACAAATAAATGACTATCTGAAAGCAAATCGAACATTTTCTATTAGCATTATTACCTATTATGAGCTTTTGAATGGACTTTATTTTGCAGATACAGAAGAGAGAACAAATGAAATTGATGAGTTTCTGATGGCTCAAACCATCTTGCCCATAAGCAAAGAAATTGCTAAAAAAGCAGCACAAATTTACGCCACCTTAAAAAAAGAAGGCAATAGCATTGCTCATAATGATATTCTGATTGCTGCCACAGCCATTGTAGAAGGTTATATACTGATTACGAACAATGAAAAGCATTTTGGTAGAATAGATGAGCTTCAATATGAAAACTGGTCAAAACTTTAGAGATATGTACTTTTGGGGATATTTTCCTTGTTTACTCATAGATTCTGAATTTCTTGATAATTTTTTCTGCTATTTCTTTATCACTCTCTAACTTTTCAAAAACGAGTTTAGAAATATGAGTTGAAATAGGTTCAATAATTCCTACGTTGTCTAGTTTGTATTTCGTGCGATATTTAAACATTTGCATATCAATATTGAAAAATTGGACGTTGAGAAATAATATGATATTTTTTCGAACGGATTGTTCTGAAATTCTATGATTTCCAGTAAGTTCATGTTTTTGAAGATACGCCATTATTCCATACGTAATTCCTTTCAAAACAGCTTCTACGTGTGTTCCATCTTCTGGTGTATAGGCTTTATTGACATACGATTTCAAAATAGGCTCGTCTATATCGTATTCTCTAAAAGCAAAGGCAGCTTCTAGCTCAAATTGTTCTTGCTTTAGCTCAACCTCCATTTGTAAATCACTTCCTCCATGTCCGTTCAAGAGTTCGTTATTTACTTTGTCTTTTAACCCATTTTTGAAGTGATACGTAATTTTGTTTTCCTCATTATCAGTAAAATAGTTTAGCTTAAACTTGATGTTTTTATTTAAAAAAGCAAAATCTCTTATTTCTTGATGAATATAATCTGTATTGAACTCAAAATCTTTCCAAAACTGTCTATCTAATGTAAATTCTACTTCTAGCCAACCATCAATCAAATCTGTCGTTTCTGTATTTTTTATGAGTTTTCCATCTTTATAAACTTGCTTAAAATCTTTTGAGCGAATAATAAAGTCAGTACTTAGTGCTTTGAAGGCTTGTAGTTCAAAAAGAAAAAGGTAGTTAGACGGTATTTTATATAACTCTAATCCTTGATAATCAATCCATTTCTTTTCTATTGACCTTTTAAAATTTTCAAATCTGATTTTGACAGAATGTGTCTCAATTAATTCTATAGAAATCAAATTTGCTTGTGATAATTCATAGACATCTTGTAAAATCACTTTTAAATTGTATATAAACCCTCTGTTCGTTAGTTTTCCAAAATACATTTGAGGACGCTGTCGCATAGACTCATCAAGAGTTAAAATCTTGATGTCTTTTTCTGAATATTTGTATTTTTCTGTCATTTTTCAAAGATTAATCAAATTTACTTGGTCTTAAATTCTATTAACTGTCTTTTCAAAGGCAAATTATATTTTTTGGAGCGAAACCCCTCTTCCAAAACTATCTGATAAGTTTTGTTTTTGTCCAGTTGTTTCGGATAGAAAATGAGCTTTTTACCATCTTCTGAAAACTCTATTTTTTCAAACTCTGGGTAGTGTTCTCTTCCTAACTCTCCCAACTCAAAAGAACGAAAACGAGTATCCATTTTCTTAGAAAAAACAACTGTGATAGTAGTAACCTCTCTATCTACGCTTTGGCTATTATTTTCAAACTCTTCGATAGCTATTACTTTTGGTCGGTTCTTTTCATATTCTTTTCGTAATTGTGAAAGAGGTTTTTCAAAGTAACCTGTTTTATCTATAAAATTCTCTGCATTTTCTCTACTCGTGTAATCTAATTCTATCAAGTTTTTAATGGCTTCCTGCTTATTTTCTGACTGGTTATAATATTTTTCTGCCATTGCATACCCCACGTAATAACCCAAATCTCGCACTTGAAATTCATTCTTATTATCGTTCCAAATCCAGTTATAATACCAAGGTGAAAACATCTCTTTTTCAAAAATCTCTCTTACCTTTTTCTCGTTTGCTTTTCCGAAAGCAATCGCTGGCGTATTCGATTTTTTTTTAAGAGCTATCACAGGAATAAACTCTGCCACTCCCTCAAACAAAGCTTGTGAGAGCAAATCGTATCCACCAGTAGTATTTTGCTGAGTGTGTACGTATTCATGGATATTGAGAGCAACTATGTTCTCAATCGGATTGGTTTTGAAATAATCTTTGAGGTAACTAAAGTTTTTAGGAAACTCTGAAGCAACTGTACTTGTATCTGCCATAGCGAGTTCCGAACCAATCAAAAGCATTCCATCGATAGCCGTTCCGTTGGTACGCAAAGCACCGACTGTAAAATACATTTTTGTAGGTTTGAGATTGGGATAAACTCTCTTCAAACGCTCAATACCATATTCCAATTCTTTGCTAATATTTTCTGCCTTTAGCGTATTTTTTCGTACCGATTGCCAAAACAGAGGGTAGTTATTGATGGCTCGTAGGTATTCTGCTGCTGTATAATTTCTAGCTTTGATGATTCCATCTAAACCACTTGAACCTTTATCAAAATAAAGTTCTTGAAGGTATTTTTGTTGTAAAGTAGTATCTGTAGTTTGTATGATTTTATCATAAGCCTTCCAAAATAAGTCAATATCAGATGTAATGATAAGTTCTTGACTGTTTTTTACCTTCGAAGTGGTAGAATTTGTTTTGCAACTAATAGCAAGCAACAAAATGCAAAGTAGTGAAAGGAGGTTTTTCATTTTTACAAAGTTTAAAAGTTTATCTTTAGCATAAATCTTTTGACTTGGCTGTCTGATTTGATAACTCATTGTATTTAGCCCCAATTATTTAATCCTCCTGTAATTTCAATCAGCTTTCCGTCTGTAAATTTTGCGTAAAACTCATACCAATCTTTACCTACATCTCCATAGAAGTTGAGTATTCCATGAAAGTCTATTTCTTTTGGAATGTCAATATTATCTTCCCCCCATCCAGATTTTATCAGAAGTAGTTTGCCATCATCTGTAATTTCATAAGTTGATAGATTAGGTTCTAAATCCTTTGTTTGCCAATCAACTTGAACTGCTTTTAACTGTTCTTTTTTATCTTCTAAAATAGGCAATTTATCAACATCTATCTTTATAGTATCAAATAAACCCATAGGTTCTATTTTTTTTGTTATTGTTTTGTCAAAGGCAAGCCGTTTGACCTACAGGTGTGATTGTATTTTTTCTACTGTGGAACATAACTCAAACCAAACTCCAAAAGCGTGTCTAACGTAAGACCAAAGGCAATTCCAAAACCAAAACCGTATTGCACTAGCCTATCAAAATACTTTTTGGCAAAAGAATTAAATAAGGCTTCAATCTCTTCTGGTGGCATCTGCGAAATTTCTTTTACCACAATATCTTTTATCGGAATAGAAGCCAAAATATGAGGTAATTCTTCCTGTAAGGCTTCCAAACCTGCATTTAATAAAAGTTCTACTACAAAATTCTTACTTTCATTTGGAATATTTTTGAGTGTTGGCAGTAGATTTCTTTGAATAAAATGCGATAAGGCTTCTTCAAAAAGAAGTTTATTTTTAGGTTCATTGAGCTGTTTTTGAATCGCATTTGAAATGTCTTTTTCCAAAATACTCCAATCTACAAACTCATCTGCAGGAATTTTCTTAATTCTCTCAAAGAGAAGTGCTACTACCCTTCGCCCTTGTGCATCTAAGGCAGCCGATTTCAAAATCTGTTTACTCGCCTTTTCAATAGTTTGCTTCAAGGCAGGCTTATCAATGCGCTGCCAAAGTGCCGTATTCGAACTTAAATTATTTTCTTGATTTTCGAAGCTATTTTTTTGTAAGATAGATTCAATCACACCAATAATGAGTTCGTTTGGCTTTTCTTGAAGCTCTTTTTTGTTGGAAAAATAATGCGTTTTGAGGTGCTTTCCTGCTAGTTTGAGTTCGGTTTGTAGTAGGTTTTGCAAGTCTTCTAAGGAATGAATATCTGTAACTGAAACAAACGTCGAAACTTTGGTTTGAAAAAGTGTATGCAAAAGTTGATTTGTCAAATCTCTAACAGCCTTTTGTGTGGTTTCATTTCCCAACAGATTAGAAACTGTTTTTTCCAAATACGCATCATTGAGTTTTACGCCCACTTCTCCCAAAGAAACCTCTCCAATGCGCTCTACTTCATTATGCACCAAACGGTTTACACTCTCAATTTCTTTGAGTAAAAATTTGGGTATGCCTTCGGTAGCGAGTTCCTTTGCTGTTTTTTTGATAGCTTTTTTATAAATAAAAGCTGCTTTTTGCTCGTTATAGGCTGCTTCATAAACTTGTTCTGCTACTTTTTCGCTATTTTCAGTAAGCCAGTCTGCTCCCGTTTCTATCATTTTTTGAATGATAAAATCGATATTATTTGTCAAGAGATTAAGAAGTGTTCCATCGAAGAGTTCGCCTATTTTTTTCTCATCTGCAATTTCAGTAGCAATATTCTTGTTGATAAAATCAAAAATCTTGCTCTGTGTCTGTGAGTTTTGTAATTGTTCTACTAGATAATCAGCCAATTTTACTTCTAAATTGCGTGTCTGTTTTTTGCTCAAATAGCTTTGAATGGTTCTTTCTGTTGCTTTCTCTGCAAATTCTGAATTAAGCTGATTTAAAAGGAAGTTTATTTGCTCATCGCTATCAATTTTTTCAAAAAATGAATCCATCTCTAAGCTAATCCAGTTACGAATTTTGTCGTAGAGAACCGTTCTTACAGACTGTGGAAGTGCATCACCGAGTGTGTCGTGGCTTTTTAAATAGTTTTCGATTTGCTCAAAAGCCGTATTGGTAACCAAATTGGAAAGCGAATCATCTTGAATATACCTCAAAACGGTGCTTTCGAAAGAAGCTGTATCAATGTCTTCTAAAGTAAACTTTTTATAAGGAGAAATTCCTTTTTTGAGTAGCTCATCTAGTTTGTCGTCTGTTGCAAAGTTTTCAACCAGTTTCCACCCTAATTCTGCACCTTTTTGTGCAATAAATGCTTTATAATCTTCTGTATATTCATAAATTTTTGCATAATTATCTGACTGAATCCAGTTTTTTGCTCCTATCAAGATTTTATCTTTACTAGATTCGAAAGATGTTCTAAGTCCTTCCTCACTCATTAGTTTGTCGCCTACAAAATTCCCCATATTGTTAGCAAAACGTTCACGGTTTTTAATCACAATTCCAGGAGTAAGGGGAACAGCTACCGTTTTGCCTGTGAGTGGAAAATATTTCTTTTCATAAGGCTTAAAAATCATTTGCAGAGCAATCCAGTTTGTGCCTAATCCTGTTACTCCATACGCTAGTGCAGGAACGGTATATTTCAACGCCAAGTTATTGATTTCAGGCATTCCAGCGAGTGCGCCACCAGCAATTCCACCCCAAAGCGCACCAAGTGCCGTAATTGGTTTGAGTTCTTTTCCCATAAACTTCTCTACCATCGTTCGGATAGTTTCTGGAGTCTGTCGGCTCAAATTTAGCTGTACGATTTCCTCAATTCTGCCCTCTACAAGCGTATTTAAGTTTTGAATGAGAAATTTGTGGAGCGTTTTGGACAGGTCTTCTGAAAGATTGGGAAACTGCTTAAGCGAAGTTAAATAATTTCTTACTTCACTTGTTTCTACGTCCTTTAAAAAATCAATCGTATATGAGTCAGCTCTATTTGTGAGAGCAATCGCAAGTTCTTCAATTTGGTCTGCCGAAATCAGACGACTTAATGGCTGTTCGTTTACTCTTGTAGAAATATGTTTTGCTAAAAATTTAGCTATTTCCTCTTGGTGGTTTTGAGATTTTTCTACTGCCCAGTTTTCAAAATTAATAGCTATTTTTTTACGCTGTTCGGCTACAATGAGTTCGTTTAAGGGTGTTTGAAGAATTTTGTCTAGTCTTTTATTGAGTTCTTTTGTCAGACGCTCTGAAAATTTAGGATTAAAAATAAGTGTCTGAACAGAATCTTTTCTAAATTTATTTAGATTGGTAAGTAAAAATGGAATTAGTTTTTCGGTTGGGATAAACTCTCCAATTTCTTTTTCTAAAAATAGTTTTGCTATTGGCATTACATCCATTCGTCCAAGTGCATCACCTACATTTTTACGTAAAATTTTGGTCAGAGAAACGACTGTATTTTGTGTTTTGAGTCCAGAAACAATTTCTCCAATACTTTTACTTTCTAAATATTCTACAACTTGTGTGGTAAGTTCTTTGGCTACTTCCTCTGGATTTCTACGATAGGAATCGATAATGCTTGTTACCTTTCCAATAATATCTGCTGTTTGGCTAATGCTGCCCACAAAAACTTTTACAAGCCAGTTTTTAAAACCAGATTCGACATTATTAGTGAAAGTTTGGTCTATCAAAATTTCTAATTCCCTTTGGCGAGAATAGAGCCAACCAATTACTTTTACCAAAATGGCAGGAAACTGATGAGCAAAGAATTTTTCTAAGGTAACTTTCGTGTTTTTATCTAAAAGCTCAAAAATAGTCTTTTCTTCTTTCTCTAATGTATTGATTAAAAAGTCAGAAAAAACATCTAAAATTTTTACTCCTTCTTCAGTTTGTAGAATGGCTTGCAGGCGTTTCAAGATTTCGGATGCTAAATGTGCTGCTTTGTCTTCCCCCAAAATATCTATCAAGCGTTTTTTCGAAACTCTTTCGGCAAGACTAGCTACCAATTCCTCAATTTCTAGCTCTTCAAAAGTTTGATTGATTAAATTTTCAATCGGTTTTTTATGTTGAGCTTCTAAAAGCAAATGTAAGTCAGCCGTTAAGAAATGAAGCTCGTCTTTAATAGTTTTTTGTAAATCTGGATGGATAAAAGAGGAAATAGATTCATTCCCAATCTCATCAGCAAAATCTCGTACTAATTTTTCCAAACTGTTCCACTCCGAAACGCCAGCCGTTAGTTCTTCTACAATATTTTTACTCACGCTTTGCCACTGCTCATCTGAAACGGCATCTCCTAAAGTTGTTTCTTTTGAAAGATGCAATAAAAATGGCTCTAGTGTTTGAGGTAAATTACTTTTCAGCTGTTCTCTAACAATGTTTGTCGTTTCCTTAAATTTTGGAATATCTTGTAGCGTGAAATTTTCCTCAACTGAATAGGCTAATTTGGTTTCTATGTAGGTCTGAACAGTTTTTTGAAGAGCTTTTCTAAACTCTTCATTTTCTACTTGTGGCAATAGCGTTTTGTGATTCAGAATATCACGTTCTACCAGTTTGCTAATATTGAGGACAAATTCGTGGTGTGTTTTGAGAAAAATTCCTCCCAAGCCAAAACGCTTTCTAAAAAGCATCTGAATAGCTAAATCATTGGTAATATATCCTACAAATGCACCTGTGAGTGCTTTGGCTGCATAAGTGAGTCCGACCATAAAAAGGTTTATTGAATTTTATCATCGGTTAAAATACCGACAATGGCAGTAGTTGTCTGAAAAACAACTCAAAAAATATTTTGTCTGAAAGTTAAAAAAAATCTATCTATTAGGAACGTAAAAAATGGATTTGTGTTTTCTTTATAAATTGCTTGTGAGACATGAGCTATGAAGTGAGTTTATTGCTTACTTAATTCGTTGAGTTTTTTCAATACAAATTCAACTTCTTCGCTTGTACTGTTGTAAGGCATTACTGCCTCAATAGCTTCCCTATGGTTTTTATCTTCCAAGATACCTTGAAATCGTGATTTCAAGTAGCTTTTAACTGCTTTCTTACTTGAGTTTACTGCCTTTACTACACCTTCATTATTTTGTACTACATAGATAATGTCTTCAAAGTCGTGGCTTATTCTTAAGTCTGCTCCTCCTCTTGATAAAAGTGCTTCAAACTTTGTAGCTAAGTAATATTCAACAGGTAAAATATAAATTATTGTTTCACTTGTGAGTTTGTGTATAATTCTATTTTCAAAACCAGTTTTATACCACCTATTTGAAAAACCCAATATATCTGTTTCTGTTGGCATCACATCAACTATTATTCCTTCATAAATAAATCTACAAATCAGAGGTTTTTCAGAATAAATATCATTTTTGAACCCTTTCTCTCTCAATTTTTTTTCCAAATCAGCGTAATCCATTTTAGAATGAACTTCTACGATACAATCAATATCTTTAGTAGGACGAATATCTGATAAATAAGCATCATCAGCGTATAAAAATGTTACCATTCCACCTAAAAATACAACCTCATCTTTTAGCTCTCCAAGTCCTTTGGCTACAAGCTCAATCAATTCAATATTTTCTATATTCATTTTAGTTTTTAGTTAAAAAATCGTTTGTCTAATTCCTTGATAGCAATATC
The DNA here is from genome assembly GCF_020630935.1 of Bernardetia sp. Taxonomy (NCBI): domain Bacteria; kingdom Pseudomonadati; phylum Bacteroidota; class Cytophagia; order Cytophagales; family Bernardetiaceae; genus Bernardetia; species Bernardetia sp. The sequence goes on along the minus strand of NZ_JAHDIG010000013.1, from coordinate 24,501 downwards.
TATTTCTCTATTTTTTCCTATTCGCAAAGTATCTGCAATGACCATTAGTTCATAAAAAAAACTATCATTTTCTACTGCTTTTGGAAGTGCCTTATAGAGTGGTTCTATTGTTTGACCTTTACTAGAACCCTTAAAATGCGCCCAAACAATTTTTTCATCATTTGATACAATAGATTGGTCAATAGGTGAAGCAGAATATGCTGTAGGAATACCTCTTGCAATAGCTCCAAGTTCCACAGGAAACACATATTTCAGACCATATACAAGAAACTCTTTCAATGAATTTTTAGCAACTTTTCTTTTGTCTAAACTTATGAGTTTGGCTATCCTCGAACGATGTAGAGAGTTTGATATTTCTGATGTACTGATTTGTAATGAAGTAGCTAAGTCTATATTTCGCCAGTCTTTCATCTGTTTCTCTTCAAAAGAAATAATTTTTAATAAAATAGCTATGTCTTGTGGTCGCATAGTACGATAGTTTTTAATTTACAATCCACGATTTACAAATCGTGGATTGTAAATATACTCAATTTGTTAAGATTTAGAAAAATCTTCCCAATATTTTGTAGCCCTCTCTTTGACAAAATCTAAACTGATTTCCTTTTTAGATTCATCAAAAATAGAAATGGATTTACACTTAAATTCCAATATTCCCCCTACATAACTTATTTGTTCTCCTTCAAAAATATCAAGACAATTACAGGCAACTTTTATACTTCCTTCTGGATTTGGTTTGGCTGTGAGTATTTCCAAATCTTTTTGAAAGATAAGTTTTAAATCTGTCCAGTAAATATCCTCTGTAGAATCTTTTAACTAAGGGTTCAAGGAAAGTGAACTTACTTCTTGTAGCTCTACATAAAAATATTCAAAGGCTAGGTTTATGTGTTCAGCCAGATATATACAACTTATTTTCAATATAATACTATTATTTTTTTGCTCATAACTTTCTATTGTTCCGTCATGAAGTACGGAAAATGTATCTGCCATTTCTTGTTTTTCTGTAATCATAGGTTACTTAAAAAAAATACTCTACACAACTTGTGAGAGTATTTTAAACTTTTCGTTTAGTGTTTGTCATTGTATTCAAGTATCATTCCTGTTAAGTGTCCGATGAGATAAGCAAAGTTTTCTTCGTCTTTTGTCCAAGTACGCTTATAATTGGTATGCTCGTGGCAAACTACACCTATCATTTTTCCATTTTTCCAAATTGGAACATCCAACATAGACTCAATCCCTAAAGGTTTCAAATATACTTCTGAAAACTCTTTGGTCGCTCTGTGCGTGTGTGCATCATGAGCAGCGATGGTATTTTCTGTTTTGATAGCCTCAAAGTAATTAGGAAAATCTTTTTGATATAGCTTTACACCTTCACTATGTTTTTTCTTACTTCTTTCATATAAGTCAATACACTCAATGCCTTCCTGTCCATCTTCTTGAATGTAAAACCAAATACTAGCTCTTTCAACTTGGATAGCATCCACTAAAACTTCTGTTATTCGTTGTATTGATTTTTTAATATCATTTTTATAGAGTGAACGCTGTGCAACAAAGTCTGAAAAAATAGTAATATGATTGCGTAATAAATTTGTGGTTGTTTCATCAGAAACACTTTCTTCTTTTGTTTCATCTATGCCTAATGCTAGAGAACTTTTTGATACAACTTTTGAATCTGATTGAATACTCTTCCAAGCATCTTCTACAATTTTTAAATATTGAGATTCATCAGGTAATGATTTAGCTTGAGCAGATGAAATTTTAGTCAAGATTGAGAGTTCCGTACGAGCTTTTACTCCTCCTGTTTTGCCTGCCTCAACATAGTATGAATATAATTTTTGTCCCATAGTTGTAATTGATGTAGTAAATTAAGTATAATAAGGGTTGTAGAAAGAGAATATGTTTTAAGGCACATCAAAAATTAGTCAAAAAGATGAAATATACAACTTATTTTTACTCATACAATTTTTTTAGAATGATTACAAATAAACTAGCCCACAATTTAAGTTGTGAGCTAGAGAAAGACATCTGAAATTACTTTCCATCTTGATTTATCAAAAATGGCGTTTTTCCGTCTGTTACGATGACTTTAGCATTATGAGATTTTGAAAGCTCCTTGAAGGCTTCAATACTCAAATATTTTAGTGTAATCTCGTTGAGCGATTCATTAATAATTTTTTGTGCATCACGAATAGCTTCTGCTTCAATTTTTCTTCGCTCGGCTTCTTGTCTTTCACGTTCCAAAACAAATTGCATCGTTTGCGCTCGTTGTTCGGCTTGTAACTTTTCTTCTATCGTTCTGGCAAGGTTTGGAGGAAGATTTATGCTTTTTAAAAGTACAGATTCAACTACAAAACCTCTATCTCCTAATCGTTCAGTCATTTTTTTAGCAATGGCAAGTTCTATTTCATGACGTTCCGATGTGTACAAATCTTTAGCAAAGAATTGTGCTGTTACATCAGCTACTGAAGAACGCAGAACACTTCTAATTACGTCTTCTCCGTTTCTTACACCAACCGTTTCGACCACCTTAATTGCATAACTTTCTTCAATATGAAACAAAACAGACAAATCGCAACTAATATTTAATCCTTCTTTTGTAGGGAGTGAATTGAGTGAGGCATACATATTTAGTGTTCGTGTCGGAACTTTGACAATTTTAGCAAAAAAAGGATTGTGCAAATACATTCCTGGTTGGCGTACACCTCCTTTTATTTTTCCTAAACGCTGTTTTACTCCTACTTCCCCTGGACGAACAATGCCACAAGAAGACAGAGAAAATGTTAGAGTAAAAAAAGATAACAAAAATAGAACTGATGTCGAATTAAATTTTAGATATTTCATAGTTGTAGAGTTTTGAGAATGATAAAAATGTTTTTTTACTGTTTAGATACTTCAAATAAAGAATACGTTGCTTTATTGAGGTTTTACGAAGAAATGCCTTAAAAGTATGCAAGACGAATACTTTGTTTTTTGTAAAACTGATTTTTAGATTTTTAAATAATGCTGTTTAAATTAAAAATAAAAGCATTTTGCTTCTTTTAAAATGACTTTTTAAAATTTTATTGTTTTCAAAAAATCATACTGATAACTATTATAGTCAAAGCCAACGATTTATCTTACACTATATTTATGTGTTTAATTATCCAAAATAAAAAAATGTGTATCTTAGTCTATCTATAAAAATAATGGTTCTACCTTAAAGAAAAACTGATTTTGCAAGCAGAAAACATAACAACTGGACAAATCCTTGATGCAGAACAAACTCGCCAAAAAATACGAAGACTAGCCTTCGAAATTTATGAAGAAAACTTCGATGAAAAAACAATCGTCTTGGCAGGTATTGAAGGAATGGGAGTGTTATTGGCAAAGGAATTAGCCAAAGCACTTCATGAAATATCTAATTTAGAAATCGTACAGATTTGTGTTTCTTTAGATAAGTTACAACCCACACAAAGTGATGTAACCCTAGATTGTGATTCAGCAGTTTTTGAGAACAAATCTATTGTCTTGATAGATGATGTTTTGAACACAGGCAGAACAATGGTGTATAGCTTGCGACCTTTTTTGAAAGTAAGGATTAAAGCTCTTCATACAGCTGTTTTGATAGACCGTGGACACCATTCTTTCCCTATTGCAGCTGATTTTGCAGGCTTTCGCCTTTCCACAACACTCCAAGAGCATATTGAAGTGATTTTAGATAATGACAAAAAATATGGTGTTTATTTGCATTAAGTTAAAAAAATTCGGATTTTAATGGAATATTCAAAATAAATTTAATATTACTTATTTATTTCATTTGAAATCTTTTGTAAAAGTAATAACTTGTATCAATAATAGTAATACTAACAAAAAAATACACCTAACTCACTCTTATTCACATCAATTATGGACAAACCTTGGCTCAAATCATATCCAAAAGGCGTACCTTCTGAAATTAATCCAGACGAATACTCTTCCCTACTAGAACTTTTTGAAGAAAGCATTGCAAAATATGGCAACCAAATCGCTTACGAAAATATGGGTGCGACTCTAACTTTCAATGAGTTAGATGAAAAAAGTGCAGCTTTTGCAGCCTACTTACAACGCAAAGGATTTCAGAAAGGTGACCGCTTTGTTATTCAATCTCCTAACCTTATTCAATATCCGATAGCTATTTTTGGAGTTTTGCGTGCAGGTCTGATTGTAGTCAATACAAATCCACTCTATACACCTAAGGAAATGGAGCATCAGTTTACTGACTCTGGTGCAAAAGGAATCTTGATTTTGGCAAATTTTGCTGCTAATCTTGAAAAGATAATCAAAAATACAAACATCGAACACGTATTTGTTACTGAAGTTGCTGATATGGTAGGTGGGTTGAAAGGTTGGGCTATGAATATGGCTGTAAAATATTTAAAGAAAATGGTGCCTTCATACTCTATTCCAAATGTTGTGTCTTTTACTGATGCACTGTATGAAGGAAAAAAATATAATTATAGCAAACCTAAATTTGACTCTGGAGATATTGCCTTTTTACAATACACTGGAGGAACAACTGGCGTTTCGAAAGGAGCTATGCTAACCCACCGTAATATTTTGGCAAATATGCAACAGCTTGTAGCTTGGATAAATGCTAGTCCTATTGAAGAAGGAAAAGAAATTGGTGTTACTGCTTTACCTCTATATCATATTTTTGCTCTAACCTTCAACTGTTTTGGTTTCTTGCGTTATGGTGTTAGAAATGTTTTAATTACCAACCCTAGAGATATGGAAGGTTTTGTAAACGAACTCAAAAAGCATAAAATCGGAATGATTAGTGGCGTAAACACACTTTTCAATGGTCTATTGAACCAACCGGAGTTTAAAAATGTAGATTTTTCAGAACTAAAAGTAGCTTTAGGTGGTGGAATGGCAGTTCAAGAAGCTGTAAACAACCGTTGGAAGAAAATTACAGGGCAGCCGATTGCAGAGGCGTATGGGCTAACAGAAACCTCTCCCGGTCTTATTGTAAATCCTTTGGCTGGAAATGTTCGCATTGGTTGGATTGGAATTCCAATTCCAAGTACAGAAGTGCGTATTTTAGACGATGCAGGAAACGATGTAGAACAAGGGCAACCTGGGGAGATTTGTGCTAAAGGGCCTCAAATTATGAAAGGCTACTGGGAGCGTCCAGAAGAAACTGCTAATGTAATGATAGGCGATTACTTCAAAACAGGAGATGTGGGTGTGATGGATGAAGAAGGTTTCTTCAAAATTGTAGATAGAAAGAAAGAAATGATTTTGGTTTCTGGATTTAATGTCTATCCAAATGAAATTGAAGGAGTAATTGCTATGAATGACAAGGTATTGGAAGTAGGTGTGATTGGCGTTCCAGACCCTAAATCACATGAAGCTATTATGGCATGTGTAGTGAAAAAAGATGATAGCCTTACTAAAGAAGAGCTAAGAGCTTTCTGTAAGGAACATCTGACGGGCTATAAAGTACCTAAACACGTTGTCTTTAAAGAAGAATTGCCAAAGTCTAATGTAGGCAAAATCCTTAGACGTGTTTTGAAAGAACAAGAAATGGCAAAAGAAAATGCTTAAAAATGCATAGGTTAAATTACTAAAATAAAAATGGATAAGTCTTTTAAAGACTTATCCATTTTTTAATTTCTGCTTGTCTTTACTACTCAAATACTGCCTAGCAATACGATTTTCTGGTTTTCTGTCAAAAGTATAAAGTGTAATTATAAAAATAAATTCAAGAGGTTTCATCAGAAAATAAACTGTATCAGCGACAAATTTATTATTGAAAATGCCATAGTATTTGTGAACAACATTTCCCACTTTGTTGTAGTTTTTTCGTACTAAAAAATGGAAATTTGGTAGTTTTTCTTCTATCAGTTCTTCAAAAGCATTGGCTACCAAAAGCTGACGATTACAAATAATTTTGTTTCCTCCACGCTCTCCATATCGAATAGGTTTTACCACTTCAGAATGTCCTCTAGCAGCAACTGAACACAAAAAATGCCCTCCACAATTTACATTATCACACATATAATCTAGTTCTGAAAAGGTATGTTTGTACGTATCTGTAAAAACACGAAGTATTGAATCTGGTTTTTGCCCAAAAAGAAGTAAAAATGAAATAATGCTGATAAAAATTGGTAAAGCTAAAATTAGAAAAACAGGATATTTTAAAATGGGTTCTAAGGAAAGAATTTTCCAAGCTACCTTTTCTATAGGATTAGTAAGTTTTTCTATTTCAGAAGTTTGAATAAAATTAGAATCTAAAAATAAATTCTGACTTTTAACAAGTTGAAATACAAAAACAATGCTGATAGGCAAACATCCAATAATTGAAATTTCTTTCAGTTGTATGGCTACAATAGCATTCAAAATAAATCCAATGAGCAAAACAGAGTTTATCAATACTTCCACGACTGGACTTAGTATTTTTTCTTTAAAAATAGAAAACAAACACGCCAAGACCGACAGACCAATCAGCACTAAAATAGTCAGAGAATGTTCTGGAGAAAATGCTGTACTTTCATTACAACAGTCATTTTTCATAGGGTCGTAGGCAAGATACAATAAAGGCAAACCAACAATTACACAAGTATCTACTGTCTTTATCCATTTTTTTCCAAATGCTCTTTTGTTTTTGAAGAGAAACATCAAAAAATCAACGAAAACAAGTATTGCTGATAAAAGTGGAAAAATTACAAAAAATATAAATATGGCTTCCATTTGCTACTCATTTTGAATGATATATATCTAAAATTTTCCTTTTTGTTTGCGTAACTTTTTCTTTTCTTTACGTTCTAGCTTTTTGAGTTCTCGTTTGCTCATGGCTGCAATTTCGTCTAAGCGTTTCTTATGATTTATGGCTTCTTCTAAAGAAATATCTTGTTTTAGCGTATGAATTGTTCCCTTTGTTTGGATGGCAATATCCCAATATTCTGGGCGAATGAGGTCAATTTCTTCCGTTCTTGTAATCAAGATGTGAACAGGTTTTTTAGATGTTTTGAGTTCTTCTAATAGTTTTATATCACGCACGCTTGCCATATTATCAGCAATCAAAACTAATGCTTTTGCTTTTGGATAATTTTTTTGAGCATATAGTAAGGCTTCTACATCGTTTTCTGGAAAATCGCCTCCTGTGCCTGCTGCCTTTGAGGTTTCCATCATTTGAAGAGCTTCATCAATACTTCCCGTTTTGGTGGCATAAATTCCACCTGTTTTTCCTATTTTTTTTTCCTTGTTGGGGGTATCATCTCCGTCATTAAAAAAAACGAAATTCAAGATAGAAGACGTATCACTTTTTGCATTTTGTTGGTTGTGCCAAAGCAAAACAGGTGTTGCAAAATGGTACATACTTGCCGTCCAATCACAAACCACCACCACATCTTTCCAGTCTTGACGGTCAAAGACTTGATAAGTAGAATTAGGTTTGGGATTTCCTTCTTTTATGAAGGTAGCTTCTGCTGATTCTTCATTGTAAGCAAAGGTTGGAACTACTGGAGTTTTGGGTTCTTCTTTCGGAGTTTCAGGTATTTTCTGCTTTTGAGTTTTTGCTTTTTCCTTCATATCATAATACACCACAAAACCATGATATAGATTTTTAGCTTGGGCAGCATTATCGACAAGGTGAGCTACAAATTCCCATTTTACATTTTCTTTAAAAAGTTGGGGCGCTGTTTTTTCAAGTTCGTTTAGACGAGCTAAGTTGAGTTTGCGCTGCTGAATTTCTTGAAAGTTATTGGTTTTTGGATATTTTGAATAGACAAGTTCTACACGCTGAATTTCTACTTCATCTAAAAGTCTGGCGTGGGAAGTATTTGTTACGGCAATTTTTCCAAAAGCTGTTGGAAACAAGAATGTTCCCTCAACAGAAGTGGCAGGGTCATAGTCTCTAGTTTCTCTAGTTTCTGCTTTCCCCATGACAAGACTAGCAGACTGTGCCAAAACAGAAGAAAAACAAAATACAGACAAAAATATAAAAAGGAAATGGAATAGTATTTTTTTCATTGATGAAGCTAATTTCGTACGTACTCTAGGCTATTGTATCTAAAACGTTGTTACTAGAGAATCCTTATTCAAATAAAATTATTTTTTAATGATAATTTACAAAAATAAGCCATTAGAATCTTAAAACCCTTAGAAAAAACAGAAAGCTAGACATGTTTGATAGTTTTTAGAGAAAAATATACGTAATTCGTAAAAATTGAATCTATACTATTTTCTTATGATTACTCGTTCTACACTTCTTCACCTTCGTATTCCGTTTTCCATTTTCCTAATGCCAGTATTTTGTTTTGCTGCCAGCCAAGTAGAGCATCTGACGTGGCAAATGTATTTTGCTGTCTTTGTGATTTTGCATATTTTCGTCTATCCTGCCAGCAACGGATTCAATAGTTTTTACGACAAAGATGAGGGCAGCATTGGAGGGCTAAAAAATCCACCTAAAGTAAAACAGGATTTACTTTTTACTTCGCTCATCTTTGATGTGATAGGACTTTTTTTTAGTTTTCTGTTGGTAAATTGGCAGTTTGCACTACTGGTTTTTATCTATGGAATGATGTCTAAAGCATACAGCCATCCTAGTATTAGGCTGAAAAAATATGCGATTGGAGGCTGGCTGACGGTCGGAATTTTTCAAGGAGCTTGCACATACTTGATGTGTGTATTAGCATTTGAAAAAGATTTTCTGACAGATTTTTATGGTTTTGAGGTACTTTACAAAGAAAGACATCTTTTTGCTGCTGCCTTGATTTCGATTTTACTTTTAGGTTCGTATCCTATGACACAAATCTATCAGCATGAAGAAGATGCAAAGCGAGGTGATAAAACTATTAGTTTGCTTTTAGGAATCCGTGGAACGTTTATTTTTACTATCCTATTTTTTGGAATCGCAACAGCAGGATTTTATTTTTATTTCTCTACTTTCCAAGATGAGTTTTATTTTTGGCTCTTTCAAGCCTTTCTTGCTCCTGTTTTGCTTTATTTCGTCTATTGGACTATCATTTCTTGGAGAGATGCTTCACAAGCCAACTTTCAGCGAACCATGCTTCTCAATGTTTTGTCTTCGCTTTCTATGATAGCCTATTTTACAATTATTACATTGATGAAGTAGCTGTATAATTTTGAAACAGTAACCTACTTATTTTCAAACTTATAAGTTGAATTTTGATTTAATTTCTTTTGATAAACAAGATTCAATATTATTTAGCTTTATGAATTCATAAAGTGAAATTTGTTGTGTATCAGACATTTACTTAAAATAGTACCAGTTATTTTCACCATCCCATCCTTCTTGGAGGAAAAATAACCATTTTCTTTGATTATCTAAGATATAAGAAGGAATCCCTAAATCAATTAAGGTTTGATAGTTCTGTTTTATGATTCTTCTATTTTCTTTATCATTATTCATCTTATCCAATATTTGTAATAAAAAATCTATGTCTTCAGTACTACCTTTTGAAGCTGACCTTGATGAAAGTTAGGTCAGCCTCTTCAGAGCAGACCAAAAATAGCTCATGACATAAATAAACATCTAAGTCTGTTTGTAATACTGATATTTATGTAAGGCTACTCATTTTGTTTCTAATTTATCATTTTATCTCCATTTCTTCCAAAAAAATGTTATTTTAGCAGAACTATATCCTATTCCATAAAATAATTGCATACAAAGAGCTATGGCAGAACGCAGCACAGGCAAGTCTCCTATCGCCCCAACACAAATTCGCAAACAATCTTTCAAACAAGTTACCTTTGGTGGTTATCGTAAGGAAGATGTAAGCGAATATCTTTCTGATATTGCCGAAAATATGAGTTCGGTAGCTCATCGCAACGAAGAACTTGAAAGACAAGTAGGCTACTTGCATTCCGAACTTGCCAAGCTCAAGGAAATTGAACGTACTCTTTTAGAATCGCTCTCACACGCACAAGAAGCCAACCGTCTGAACTTAGAACAGGCACAGAAGCGAGCAGATTTGATGATTTTGGAAGGAAAAATGCAAGCTGATGCACTTCTTCAGACTGCAAAATCGAATGCCAAGCAAGTTCTTTTGAGTACACAACAGCTTGCTGACCAAACGCTTACAGAAATGAAGCGAGAGATAAAACTTTTGAATTATGCCTATGAGTATAGTGCGCAGCAGAAAGCACAAATGATGCAGGAGCTTAAAAGTTTTATGGAAACAGCTCTTTCAAAAATTGACCGTTTGGCAAAACTTGATGTGGAACATACCTCTGAAAAAGCATTGGAGCGTGCCGAAAGAATGCACCAACAACAGAGCCAAATGATTAGGGAACAATTAAGGCTGCTAGAAGGAGGAAATTATCAAGATTTATATTCTCAAACAGACGTTTCATATTCTGATTATTCTCAAAGTAATGAGTATGACAAAGAAACGCCAAGAAAAGTTGTTCCAGAAATGCGTCAAGAAATGAAATATGAAGCCGAGCAGAAAACAAGAGAAGAACAAGAAAAAATAAGACAAGAATTAGAACAAGACCGACTAAATCAAGAACGTATCAGAAAAGAGTTGGAAGCTCAAGAAGAAAAAGACAGACAAGAGTTTGCTAAAAAAATAAGAGAACAAGAACAGAAAGTAGAAAAAACTCAACAAGCTCAAAAAGATACTTCATCGTCTTCACGCTCAAGAGGTGTAATTTTTGATTTGAGTGATTTATAAAATCAATTCAGAACTTAGATTGCAGATTTTAGAATAGAAAAATAATATAAAATGAATCCATTTAAGAAATTTTTATTAGGCGTTCGTTTGTATGGAAAGGCTTTTTCGTTTACAAAAGAACACAATCTTTGGAAATATCATTTACTTCCTGCCTTTTTGAATCTAGTTATTTTTCTTTCTGTGGGAGTGTTAGGGTATTATTTTGTTGGAGATACGATAGACTGGTTAGAAAGTTTGGTAGGCTTAGAAAATCCTGAAAACTGGTGGCAAAAAGGACTTTCTTATTTGGTTATATTCTTAGTTTCAGTAGCTTCTGTCTTAATTTATTTGAAGTTATATAAATATCTGATGCTTATTTTGCTTGCTCCAGCACTTTCTATTGTGGCTGCAAAAGTACAGGAAATTCTGCATCCAGACCGTCCTAACGAAGAATTTCAATTTCCTCAATTTGTTAGTGATTTGAAACGTGGTCTTACAATTAGTCTTACTAATCTAGCCATAGAACTGGGCATTACCATTCCTCTTATTTTGCTAGGAATTTTTGTCTCATTTTTGTCTCCCTTTACAACCATCATCGTTATTTTGGTAGAGTCTTATTTTCTAGGCTTTGGAATGATAGACTTAAGGAATGAGTTTATGAAATTGGGAGTAAAAGAAAGTAGAGAAACTGTAAAAAAACACCGTCCTTTTGCTGTGGGCGTAGGGCTGACCATGTACCTTATGATTCTGATTCCTGTTTTAGGAATTTTATTTGCGCCTATTTGGGCATGTATTTCGGCTGGTTTGGGAATTTATGAATTGGAGGAAGGTTCTGTAACTGAGGTGTAACACCGTTGTTGAGGTACGATACTACATTCTGTAAGGTGTATAAAAGAGTTCCCAAGAATTTAACTCAATGGCACAAAGATTTCCTACTTCGCCTTTATATTTTCTGTACTTTCCTAAAGTTACATATACACACCCATTATCAATCGGAACAATAGCCGTTCGGTTTTCTTTGGCTAGTTCAAGGTTTTGTTTTATTGCTTCTAAGTTATGCACTACATGTCCGTGTACAACAGGCTTCTGATTAGTCTTGTATAGATTTCCTTTAAATTTCCGAATCCAAAGCATAGCATGAGTGTTGGTAAACAAATCTTCATCGTTGAGAGGTTCATAACCTACATCAAAACCAGCGTGGACTAAAAAGCAGTTTTCTAGCTCAATATAGAAAAGCATATCATCAAAAAAATCAGCATATTTTTTCTTTATCTTTCCTTTCTCATTAACCAACTCTTCCAAATGGTTTCTTGCTATGGTTTTCCTATGTAAATAATTATCATTCTGATGATAAAAATCTAAAAGCATTTGTTCGTGATTGCCTATCAAGACAAAAATTTGATAGCCTTCTTGTTGCTTTTCTAGGATATAATTCAATAAGAGAATAGAATTTTCGCCTCTGTCTATTAAATCTCCCAAAATAAAAAGTTGGTCATTTTTTTTAAGATTTAAAATATCTTCTACCAAATACATAAACGTTTTGCCACAGCCGTGAATATCACTAATAGCAAAACGTCTGCCTTCATTTTTTGGAATTTTTTGGGTAAACTTTTTTGGGAATATTTGAGGTAAAAGATGGTTTTTTTTACTCATAGATTCTAAATTTCTTGATGGTATTTTTATTAAAAGATTTAATTCAAAAACCCCAAGACTTTCATCTTAGGGTTTTACAAAGTTTACTTTTCTACTTTTATATCTTCTATACTAATTTCTAGTTCTTTTAGGTTTTGAGGTTGTGAAATATTGTTTGATTTTTCACTCTTCCCGTTCTGTTCTCTGCGTTTTCTTCTGCGCTCTGCAATGCGTTTCAACAGACTAGCTGTAATATTTAAGAAATTAGCCTCTGTAATAATTCCAACAAGGTTTTTATTTGCCACCACAGGCAAGCATCCCACTTTGTGTTTTCGCATCAAGTCCATAGCTTCATAGATATTTGCCTCTGGAGAAACAGTATGGACATTGGTTATCATCAAATCTTTTACTGTCTTGACATTATTTTTTATATCTCTTTGTTGAGAAGTAAAATAACGAAGCAAAAGACGAGAAGAGACAAGCCCACCCAAAACACCATCACGACATTCCACAGGCAAGTAACGAATGCGCTGCCAGTCCATAATATCGGCTGCAAACTCGGGTACATCATCTTCTGTAACCGTAAAAAGGTCAGTGTCCATAAACTCTTCCACTAACAAATCTGAAGGCTGCCAATCCGAAATATCTTCAATCGTGGCGAGTTTCCACGTATGAATAGGTTTGTTACTCTTTTGTTTGGCTGCAATCGCTACTGTGATGGCTGTCATCACTTCCTCTTTTGTAGTTTGTTTGATGAGTTTGGAATAGGATTGAAGCATCCAATTTGCTCCTGTTTGTTCGGATTTTACACGAGCTTCAATTACACCAATATATTTATCGATGTCAGTCTGATTTACTCTAGCTTTTTGCAAGCCTTTTCTTGCCATTGGAATTATTTCTTTCAAAAGTAAATCCTTTATACTCATTTTTTTACCATTGACCCACTTTACATCCACACGCAAGCCATGGCGAGCTACATTCATAAAATTAGCACGAGCATCATCAAACTCCATTATTTCGCTTACGTCTGGATAAGTATCTTCAAAGGCATTCATTGCACCAATCCAAAGAGCTGCATTGGCTACTTCATCTACCACTGTTGGACCTGCTGGCAAAATACGGTTTTCGATTCTCAAATGAGGTTTTCCATTTGGACTTACACCATAACACGGACGATTCCAACGATATACTGTCGAATTATGAACATTCAAAGCACGTAATTTTGGTGTTTTGCCTTCTTGAACCATCTTCAAAACATCTTCATCAATATCTGTTGTCAAGAGAACTCTAAAACGCATAATATCCTCACGATACAAATCTAAGATAGAACCTTTGAGCCATTTATTGCCAAACATCACACGAGGACTGCGCTCACGCAAATGCTCTGATGAAATACGAGTGTCGACTGACTGACGGAAAAGTGCAATTCTTGTTTCACTCCAAAGACGCTTATTGAAAAGCATCGGAGAGTTGCAAGCTGCTGCCAAAATGGGTGCTGAAATAGCCATTGCAACATTATATTTTGAAACAAAATTTTCTGGTTTTACTTGTAAATGCACTTGAAAACTGGTATTGCACGCCTCCACAAGTGCTGTATCATGCAATGTATTGAGTTCGTCTATTCCTTCAATTTTGAGCTCGTAGGTTTCTTTTCCTCTCAATTTTTTTAATGAGTTCATTAAAGCATAATAACGGTCTAAGGGAGTAATATTAGCCGTCGTTAGGTCAAACTTTCGAATAGTGGGAAGGATTCCTGTTAAGATATAATCTATATCATGTTTTTTTGTAATTTTCTCTAATGCTTTTAATAATTCTATTGTCTCAGCTTCTAGTTTGGAAAAACAATCTCCCTTGAAAGGCTGTGGCTCTAAATTACATTCTACATTGAAGCGAGCAAGTTCGGTGGTAAAATTTTCATTTCCTAAGGCTTCCAATACTTCTAAGGCTGTGGCAGAGGGTTTTCCGTGGTCATCTACCAAACAGATTTCTTGTTCTGCTCCAATGTGCATTTGTTCTGTATCGAAGCAATCTTTTTTGAGCATCAATTCAAGGGCTTGAATATCTTTGAGTAGGTAGCGTGTAAACTCATTGAGGTCAAGCTGATTGTCTGCTATTCTTACGTTCAAGTCTCCCATAAAAATTATATATCTGTGTTTGTGAAAATATTTTTTAAGTAGTATGTTTTTGTAGATGATTATATTATAGTTTGGTCTAAAATACAAATTTTAATTTAATAGAATGCTTGTTTGCCAAATTTTTATAAAATGCTTTCTAGACAAAACCTTATTTCACTTTTATTTATTCATAAGAACAAAACAGGCATTGTCCTTACAGATTTAAAATAAACACTTATGATTTTGTATTTTTGTTGTTAAAATGATTTTTGTCAAAGATACATCTTTGCCCTACACACTTATCCATCAATTTATAAATTATGAAAATTCTTTGTATTGGTAGAAATTACGCTGACCATATTGCCGAACTCAATAACGAACGTCCTTCTGAACCTGTCATTTTTTTAAAGCCAGATACGGCTATTCTCAAAAATAATGACCCATTTTATCACCCAGATTTTAGTAAAGATATTCATCATGAAGCAGAACTCATTTTGAGAATATGTAAGGAAGGAAAATACATTGAAGAACAGTTTGCAGCTTCATATTATGATAAAATTGGTTTAGGGATAGATTTTACGGCAAGAGATTTGCAATCCAAAGCTAAGGAAAAAGGTCTTCCGTGGGATATTGCTAAAGGCTTCAATGGTTCTGCACCTATTTCAGAATGGATAGATATTTCGACGTTAAGAGACCTCAATTCTATTGATTTTCACTTGAATGTAAACGGACAGACACGCCAAAAAGGAAATAACGAGCTTATGATTTGGAATTTTAATGAAATTATAGCTTATATTTCTACCTTTTTTACACTCAAAGTAGGAGATATTATCTTTACAGGTACGCCAGCAGGAGTAGGAAAAATAAACATTGGCGATAGGTTAGAGGGTTTTATAAGAGAGAAAAAAATGTTAGATTTCGAAATTAAATAAAACAAAGCCTTGTTGATAGTCTTGACCTCAACGACGGTTAAAAAAGATTGAAAAAGTATGAAAAGTAAATGTTTATCTGTTCAATTTCTAATGCTAAATAGCTTGCTATTTTTCATACTTTTTGTCTCTAATTCTTTACAAGCACAGCCAGAAGCCTACAACAAAGCCGTTGAGATGGCACAAAATGGAAATCCGAAGGAAGGCTTAGAGTTGCTCAAGTCAGCACTCAATGCAGATAGTAAAAATTCGGAGTTACTTTATTATACAGGCTTTTATTTAGAGCAACTCAAAAATGTTCCAAAAGCAGTTGAACTTTATAAAGAGGCTATAAAAATAGATAAAACTAATTTTGAAGCCAATTATAGATTAGGGTTTCTTTATGAAAAAATAGATTCGGCAGAGCAGGCATTTGCTTATTATAAGACAGCACTTCTTCATGTCCCAAGTACGCAAGAAGAGGAGAAAAATACGATTTTGGCAAGAATTATTGTTCTTTCTGATGCTACACAGAAAATAGATAAAGAAACTGTGGCGTATGCAGATACGTATTTCAAATCACAAGAAATAGAAAAAATTCCTCCTCCTGTGGCACTTGCTTTGGCAAATATTCTCTATCAAAATTCAGAGTATGAAAATGCCCAAAAACTGACGAAACCTATTTTAGAAAAGACCAATTCAAATGCATATCCTGTTCAGAAAGCAGCTTTTATTTATACCAGTTGTGCTTTTCGCTTGCAAGACTTTGATGGTATGGCAACCTACTATGCAAGAATACAAGATAAAAGATTGAAAACAGAGCTAGAAAACACAGCTCCGAAGTATTATTACAATTTGGGTTATGTGTATTTTTTTATGTACGACTTTGATAAAAGTATGCGCTATCTTCGAACTGCCCTCACTATCAAGACTGACTATTCTCCTGCACAAGTTTTTCTCAATAAGGTAGAGCATCAAAAAGAGGATAGGTCAGAAGTTATAGACCATATTCGACAAAAAATAAAATTTTCTGAACACAAATCACACGATGCAGCCTACTATTATGACCTTACTCGCCTTTGTGTATATGAAAAACGTTATAATGAAGCCATTAAAGTAGCCGATTCATGTTTACAATTAGAGCCTAATAGGCAAGAAGTATATTTTTTGGAGGCTATTGCAAATTATAAAACTATTAAAGATAAAGAAGGAGTAGTAATTGTAGAGCAAGCCCTCAAAAAATTTCCAAAACTAGATAATGAAACTCGCTCAAAATATTATTTTCTGTTAGGATTATTACAAAAAAGACTCAAAAACTATGGAGAAGCTGAAAAAGCCTTCGAACAAGCCAAACGAGGTGTTTTTGAAGATGCAGCTCATTGGGAACTTAGCAAACTTAGAGAATAAGTAAAATTATAAATTGGTGTTTGTGATAGAGTTGATTTCGTAATTTCATTTATCATTCACAATTTACCATTAATCATTATTTAGCATCCATTGCTACTCTAAAACCAATCAAATTGCTTCCAAAACCTTGTGGATTGTAATAACGGTTGGCAATACGTAGATTTCCTTTGTTTCCAAACCAACTGCCTCCTCTGATAGAACGATTCAAGCCTTGTGGAACTCCTTTAGGATTTTTCTGACGATGCTGCTGATAACGTCCATAATGGTCGTAACACCACTCCCATACGTTTCCAGACATATCATAAATACCTAATTCATTTGGTTTTTTCAACCCTACTGGTTGTACCATCTCAACAGAGTTTCTTTCATACCAGCCCACAACTTCAGCATAATTTGCTCCTGAATATGTATAATGATTTGTTTTTAGTCCTCCTCGTGCTGCATATTCCCACTCAGCTTCTGTAGGAAGGCGTTTTCCAGCCCATTCAGCATATTGATTAGCATCATCCCATGTTACTCCAACAATAGGGTGATTATCGTCCCAGCCCCACATTGGTTCTTTAGGCATATCTCTGCCTGTTGCCTCACAAAAAGCTCTGTATTCTTTGACAGTAACTTCATACCTACCCATATAGAAATCATCTAGTTCCACTTCATGGATAGGCATTTCATTTTCAAAAGTAGTGCTGCCCATATTGAAAATACTTCCTTTTACCAAGACCATTCCTGTGGTGTCTTGTTGTGTCTTGGCAAAATAATGGGTAGAATGAGTGTATTCTTTATCTAACGAAGCAGGAAAAAAACCACTTCCTAAGATAATGATAGCTATTCCAAAGGCAGAAAGAAAAAAAGAAAAAATGTGAGTAGAAGTAAAACGAGTTTTCATAAAACGTTATCTGGCAAGTTAAAAAGGTAATTGGTATGAAGATAGGTTTAACACTAAATGTCTAAAGTATAAAAATACACAAAACAGTAAGGAAAAAATCTTGCCAATGTTAGTACCTATAACTTTCACTTATTTTTTACATCTCAAAATTTATAAAAATAAAATATTATGAAAGTGTAAAATCTATTCTACATACTTGAAGTCTTTAATAAGAAACCATACCATAAACTGTACAAAACTGAAGAGAAAAATTACTAAATAAGTAACAGGATTTTTCGTAACTGGAAAAAGATGTTCAAAAATAGTAATTGCTGTTTGGATAGGCTTAGTAAATACGTCCCAAGAATTAAGTCGTAGTATTCTACCTAAGTAAATTCCAAAGCTACTCAAGACAATACAGAAACTGATAAGAAAGTTTGCAATCTTTTTGCTTTTCCATTTGACTAAGATTTCATATACTAACTTTAAAGAATAGAACCCATAAAAGAGAGACAGAATAGAAAGTGAAAAAATAATAAGTGTATCATATAACACAACAGAACTATTTTTATCTACATGAATCAAATCACTAATCATATAGGGAGCATTTGGATAGAAAAGAAGCCAAAGACAAACACCTAAGACAATAAGGATTGTATTTAATTTTTGGTAGAAAATATCAATTAGCAAAACTACTCCAAAAGGAATAAATCCTAAAAATAAATTCCAAAGCAAAAAGTTGTAGTTAGAATTATTTTCTACCAAATTGCGAACGAAAAGTATTCCAACTGACAAAATTGTTGAGATAAGAAGTGTAGTGAGATATTTCTTTTTGTTAGAAGCCATAACCATAAATTATTAATCTTGATTTTTTAATTTTATAGAAGGGTCAAATCCGACAAGATAAGCTACAACTAACCACAGTACCCAACACACGTTACCAAAAAATAAATAGCCAAAGTAGCCAAGTACAGGCATTTCAGAGAAAATATGAAATTTATCTAAGTAAGGAATTGCATATTTCCAGTAGTTAGGATTAGTAGGAGCATAATCGTGAAACCACTCACTTCCAAAATTCCAAAACTCCCAGAAAAAACCATTAACAACAGTAGCGATTGCAATCAAAATTACAAACGACCAATCTCCCTTTTCCGATATAGCAGTAAAAGGATTCCAAAGCTTAGATATACTCATAGCTGGAACTAAAACAGGAACTAAAGACACCCAAAGAACCCAAAAGAGAATGAAAGGGAAGTAGCCCATCAATAACAAAAGTATAAAACCTAATATGAGAAGCACCCATTGTACTAGATTTGATGGTTTGATAGAAGGTCCTTTTTTGTAGTAGTTATTGATGCCTTTAAAAGTTTTTAGAAGTGAATACCACTCAAAAATGGCTGGAAGAACAGTAGTGTAAGACAAGAGTTGCCAAGAGATATTTCCAAAGTTGGTTAGGACTTTATTGTTAGGGTAATACCAATTTTCTAGGACAAAAAAATTCAAATATTCAAATACAAACCAACTGAATGCAGAGCTTACAGCCAGTAGTTTCATTGTATTGGGTTTAGATGAAATCAAAGATACACCACCATTTCTCTTATAAACTATTCCATCTAAAACAAAAATAAACCCCCACCAAAGAGGAACGAAGGTAAAATGTTCTATAGGATATAAAATTTTTATTCTTGCCCACATCAAGAACCAGCTTATAAGTGTAATCACTACTGCTGGATAAAACCATTTTGGATAACTTACTTTAGGAGGAGGGGGAGTTATAGGTGTATATTTTTTAAAACCAAAAATCCTTGGAAAAAGAAGAAAGAGTAAAATTATAACAGCAACGATACTAGCTAATATAAAATAAGTAAGGTTGAAAGGAGGGTCTGTAACAACTTTTTGTGCAGGAAAAAAACCATACCCAGGGGGCATGCCACCCCATTTTATATAAGAAGATACAGTAGGAATAATAAATACTAAAAGAAATGATATGAGCAGTAGCTTTCTATTTTTCATTAGTCTAAGTAGTATAAGTTTGAAATTTGAATTAATTTAAGGCTTGTTTAAATTTTTCATTTTACATCTAGTGAAAATAAGAAATTTTTTGACTCATCAAGGTATTTTTAAGGAGAATAGCAAACTATTTGACGAAAAAATAACACAGATATAGGCTAAAATTTATCATTTGTAGCTCAAAGAACTAATTTTAAACAAGCTCTAAATCTAAAGCTAACATTTTTTCCTAAAAAACATACTATGTTATAGTTTTAAACTTGGCTTTTAATAGTAAAAATATTAAATTTAGTTTGAGCTCGTCTAAGTTATTTGAAAGTTAAAATTCACTTATCAAAATTAATACCTTTGCACTAAAAAAATGAAATACTTTTATATACTTTTTTTTGTTTTTATACCAATAGTTTTGTTTGCTCAAGATAGAGTTATTCAGTTTGAAGATGCAAAGGAAATTATGGTAATAGGAGAAACAATAGAGTTTTTAGAAGACAAAACAGGAACACTTACCATAAATGATGTATTATCAGATGCATATCAGCAGCAGTTCAAATTAAATAATAAAAAAGTATTTACTTATGCAGCAACTCGTAGTGCATTTTGGTTTAAGATTACTGTCAATAACCTCACTAATGACAAACTTTGGCTAGAAGCTGGTAGTACCTATGCAAGATATATAGATTTTTTTGCTCTTGATAGCTCTTCAAATTATTCATTAGTTGCACAAACAGGTACATTTCGCCCAGAGCAATCTAAATTGGTAGACGTAAATTTATTTTGGTTTCCACTTACTACAACTAAGCCAACTTATCAGACCCAAAACACTTATTACTTGAGAGTTGAAGAAGCTCTAACCTTTGAGTTACCTCTTCAAATTGGAACATTACCTGCTCTTTACAAAAACAAGACAAAAAATGATTTTCTTACGGCAGGGTTCTTAGGAATTATGATAATCATGATTCTCTATAATGCTTTCATATATCTCTCTACTAAAGACATTATATATGTATATTATATTGGATATTTACTACTAATGTCTATATCAATGACCTACGCCAATGGTTATCCTTTCATTCAAGATATAAATATTGGCTTTATTGATAAGAAATGGTGGAATAATTACTTTTTGTTTTGGCATCCTTTTGTGTATTTATTTATAGGGATTTTCTGTATTAAATACTTAAATCTTAGTAGTTCAAAAGGAAAAATAGTTAGGCAAATTATTATAGCAGAACTTGTAATTATATCTGGTGTATTTCCTCTCCTTACCTTATTTGGAGTAGAATTGGTGGATACTGTTGCTCCTTTCCAAGGATGTATATTATTGCTCTATGCTACTTGCTTAGTTACTGCTTATTATTATGCCTTCAAAGGAGATAAACAAGCCCGTTTTTATGCTTTAGGCTGGACTTTTATGATTACAGGAGTTTTTACTTTTTTCTTTGTTTTATTTGGTGTTATTCCTTTTAATCCATATACTCGCAATGCTTTATATTTTGGGGTAGCCTTAGAGGTTTGGATGTTCTCTTTAGCTTTAGGAGATAGAATGAATATTATACGAAGAGAGAAAGAGTTCATACAAGCAGAGCTGCTCAAAACCTCTGAAGAACACAGAAAGTTTGTAGAAACTCAAAACAAGAGGTTAGAAGAAAAGGTAGAAGAACGTACAGAAGAACTCAATGTAGTAAATGAAGAGCTTTCAGTAAACTTAGAAAGGCTAAATGAACAAAACATACTCATAGAAAAAAAGAATCAAGATATTTTATCTAGTATTACTTACGCTCAGCAAATTCAAGGAGCTATATTACCAAGTCTTTCAGAGATAAAAGAAAATTTGCCAAAGAGTATGATTTTCTTCCGACCTAAAGATGTCGTTTCTGGAGATTTTTACTTTTATTCTAAAAAAGAACAAGATATCTTTATCGCTTCAGTAGATTGTACTGGACATGGTGTTCCTGGTGCATTTATGTCTTTAATAGGAAATGATTTACTACATCAAATTATTCATGCTAAAAACATTCTTCATCCAGATGAAATACTTAATACACTCCGATTAGAAATTACTAGAGCCTTAAAGCAAAAGAGTGGTACAAACAGAGACGGAATGGATATTGCCATTTGCCGAATCAATCTTTCTGTAGAAAAACCCTTTTTAGAATATGCAGGAGCTAAACAACCTCTTGTTTATTTTCAGCAAGGAGAAATGCATAAAATAAAAGGAGATAAAATAATCATTGGAGGAGCAACAGATTATTTTAAAGGACAAAAGTTTAAGTTGCATAAAGTATTTATAGATAAACCAACTACTTTCTATCTTTATTCTGATGGAATACAAGATCAGTTTGGGGGAGAGCGAAATAAAAAGTTTATGCCTCGTCGTCTCTACCAACTGCTTACAGAAATACAGGAAGCTCCATTTACAGAGCAGGAACAAAAAGTAGAAGAGGTGATCAATACATGGAAAGGATTTCATAAGCAAATAGATGATATGCTCCTAATAGGTTTCAAATTAGAAAGTTGATATATTGCATAAAAATCGACGATTCTAATTTCTACCAGCAAAATGACTAACAAACAGCTCGCTCAAGCCTTCAAACTGACAGGTTCACTTTTAGAACTCCACAATGAAAATTCCTTTAAGGTTCGTTCTTATACAGGAACAGCAACACGTTTAGAAAATCTGAATGAAGTGGCTGCCGAACTCTCTCAAAAACAGCTTGTAGAGTTAGGTTTTAGTCAAAATATGAGTGAGAAAATATTTTCTCTTTTAGAAAATGGAAGTTTTAAGGAATTAGATGACCTTACAGCACAAACACCCACAGGAGTTTTTGAAATGCTCAATATTAAAGGCTTAGGAGCAAAGAAAATTCGTGTAATTTGGCAAGAATTAGACATTGAAACTACAAAAGACCTCTACGAAGCTACACAAGATGGCTCACTAGAAAAAACAAAAGGCTTTGGTAAGAAAACAGCTGAAAATATTGCTAGTCAGATAAAGTTTTTAGAAAAACAAGAGGGGAAACATCGAATCAATGTAGCTTTTCAGTATTCAGATTATATTATTCAAAACTTAGAAAAACAAGATTTTATAGAAAAAATAAATGTAGCAGGACAAGGCAGAAGGCACGAACCTGTTATTGATACTATTTCTTTTGTGGCTATTCTGAAAAAAGAAAAAACTACTAAAGAAGCCTTTGAGTTTTTAAATGATTTGGACGGAATTAGTCAAGATAAAAAACAAAGCTCGCCGTTTCTTTGGAAAGGAAATTTTGATGAAGTTGATTTGAATATAGAAATTCATTTTACAGATAAAGAAAGTTTTTATGGGAAACTGTTGAGAGAATCGGCTTCTACTTCGCACCTCAATTATGCTGAAAAAAATGCAGTAAACGAAGAAGTTTCTTTACTTGAATATTCATATCAAAAATCAGAGTCAGAAGAAGAGATTTATAAAAAGATAGGAGCAAAATTTATTCCTGCACCTCTCCGAAATGGAAGAGAAAATAATAATAGCGAATGGAAATGGATAAAAGAAAATTCGCAATCTGAACTTTTAGAGCTGCAAGACTTAAAGGGAACAATCCACAACCATTCTACGTACAGCGACGGACAAAACAGCATCGAACAAATGGCTTTAGCAGCCCAAGAGTTAGGGCATTCGTATCTAGTAATTTCTGACCACTCACAATCTGCTTTTTATGCTAACGGCTTGAACAAAGAACGAGTAGAAAAACAGTGGGAAGAAATAGAAATCTTGAATCAAAAACTAGCTCCTTTCCGTATCTTCAAAGGAATAGAATCCGATATTTTGAATGATGGAAGTTTGGATTATGATGAAAATACGCTCAAAGGCTTTGAAGTAGTGATTGCTTCTGTGCATTCTACACTAGGAATGAGTGAAGAAAAAGCAACTGAACGTCTTTTAAAAGCCATTCAAAATCCATATACAAAAATCTTAGGACACCCCACAGGAAGACTACTTTTAAGACGTGAAGGCTACCCAATAGACCACAAAAAAATCATTGATGCTTGTGCAGAATGCAATGTAGCGATTGAAATAAATGCAAATCCGTATCGCTTAGATTTGGATTGGAAATGGATTGATTATGCAATGCAAAAAAAGGTGTGGCTCTGTATCAGTCCAGATGCACATTCTACCGAAGGTCTAAAAGACAGCAACTGGGGCGTAAAAGTAGCTCAAAAAGGAGGACTTCTAAAATCTAAAACCCTCAATACACTTTCTGTGGAGGAGTTTGAGAGTTGGATTGAGAGTAAGTGATAATTAAAATTTAACGTATTTGATATATGATACTAGATATTTTTGAGCCACTAAAAGAGATTAATTTATTTGTAGGAATATTTTTTTCTGCTGCTACTTTGATTTTACTTAGTATTGTAGAAGTTATACTCATATCATCATTTGTTCTGCCTGTTTTTTATCTCAAATTGTTTCGTTTTACTTCAAAGATAAATTACCAAGTGCCAAGTAATTCTTTGAAGGGTAGGAAAATACGTAAAAACTCAATAGTCTATTATTTTAAATCAGAAGGTAAGGCTTATTTTAGGAGTGTATCCATGTTTTCAAAAGATTCAGCCAAACTAAAAGGCATCATAAAAGCTAAAGATGGACAAATAAGAGTCAGTATTAGTATACCATTTATATCAACAATATTATTACTTTGTGTCTTTAGTATTTTTACTGCTTTTGCGATAGGAAATATTGTAGAGCTAATTGGAATGGCTGAAAGTACAAATTTTCAACGATTTTTTTCAGATGATAAAAATATTTTCTCCTACATATACTTTCCTCTTTGTACGTGCGTATCTATTGGATTTATAATTTATGGCATTAATTCTATGAGAAAAAGAACTCGTGCTATTTTAGAAGATGTTATCCAAATTATAGAAGAACATGCTGTCTAGTAAAATAA